>JABFSY010000360.1 GCA_013140395.1 Cyclobacteriaceae bacterium | reverse complement strand
CCGTTGTCCACCACGCCCTCCAAGAGCAGCTTAAGTTGATTCAATGTTTTAGAAGAACATATTTTTGAATCTATCTTCTCTGTTTCATATTCTTGTTTGATGCGATCTGCTTCACTGACTGAAGTGACAAAAACCGGCTTGATCATTTTGCCCTCATTGGCAATTGCGTTATACAAGGTCAACGTATGTAGCGGGGAAATTTCAAATCCATAGCCGTAAGCCATCCATGGCAGTGTAATGCCGCTCCAGTTTTTGTCTTTTGGACGAGTAATTTTAGGATACGATTCCCCGGTGATCTGTAGTCCAAGTGGTGTAGATAATTTCAATTTGTCCACATACTCTAAAAACTTAGATGGCTTCGTGCCAAAATGCTTGTCGATCAATTTGGCCATTGCGATGTTAGAGGAGAGTTCAAACGCACGCTGAATTGTGATCTTGCCGTAGCCCCCCTCTTCGTGGTCGCGTACTATCCGGTTGTAAAACTTGTACTCACCATTACCCGTGTTGATCGTGTCAGTTAATTCAATGTTCGTTTCTTCTAACAAAGCCATCATCGTCACTAACTTAAAAGTAGAACCCGGCTCAATGGAGCCGCCTACTGCGTGATTAAACTCTTCTTGAAAACCACCTCGCCCATCGGCAGTTAAATTTGAAATAGCCTTGATGTGTCCTGTTTTCACTTCCATCACTACAACCGTGCCTTCATCTGCATTGTGGGCCTGCATGGCGCGGTGAAGTGAAGTCTCGGCTACGTCCTGAAGATTGATATCAATAGTTGTTTGAATATCCAGACCATCAATGGCTTTGATGTTGTTCGCATCAAATACAGGCTTCCATGTACCACCAGCAATTTTTTGAAACAATGCCTCCCCATCTTGTCCACCCAATGCCTCATCAAAACTATATTCTAACCCTGCGCCTTTTCCATCTTCATTTACAAATCCAACGGTTCTTCGGCTCAAATTCGAGAAGGGCCGATAGCGCACATCCATTTTTTCAAAAATCACTCCACCTTTGTAGCGGCCATCGCGGAAGATGGGCCAACTCATCATTTCCTTTTTTGTTTGGTAATTGATCCGCTTGCGATTAATGGTAACATATTGTTTACCCGTGGCCCGCGCATCCTTCAGCATTTCTTTGTACTCCTTTGCAGACCGGTCTTTGTAATACCTGGACAAAAACCAAGAAAGCGAGTCAATCCCTTGTCTAAAAATTTCTTCCTTAGCCAGGGTAGGATCAATAGCTACTTTATAGAAGGGAAGACTGGTAGCCAGTAAACTTCCGTTGTCCGAATAAATATTGCCGCGGGTGGCTTTTACCTTTTTATAGTCAAAGTTGATTTCTTCACTCATCTTGGCCCACTTCTCGCCTTCCACAATTTGAATATGCCCTATTTTAGCGCCCACACAAATAGCAAAAATGAGAACGCATAAAAATGCGACTCTTACTCTTACTAATATGGATTGCTTTATGTTCATTAGTTTTTCACTACTATTTTAAAAGGTGGGTTTAAACTTTCCTTTAACCCTAATGGCTTCACTCGTCTTGCTACTTCACTTTGTTTACTTGCAAACATGACGTCCGATTTGAGCGTGGTATAATCGGCTCGCAGATCTTGAACTTCCGTTTGGGCACGATCTATTTGACGGGTCGTTTTTTCAGCATAGTGCGTGTTACTGATGTAGATCAAACTCAACAACACGACAAACAATATTTTGGGCAGGTATTGCACCGGAAATCCATCTTCAAAATAGCTCTCTAACTTCAGCCGCTTCTCTAGCCCCGAAAAAACACTTTTGCCATTACCGCTAGCCTTGACTGCAGGCTTCACGCGTGGCTCATTTGCTTTTTGTGGTGGCTCTATTCTGAATTTGTTTTCCATTCTTTTTTCGTTGTTGGTTGTTCGTTATCCATTGTTCGCGACTAACGAACAACGGATAACCAACAACTATACTCTTTCTGCTACTCTCAACTTTGCGCTCCTTGCTCTGTTATTTTCATTTACTTCTTCTTCTGATGCTTCAATCGGTTTTCGATTGATCGCTTCAAAAGGCCTTACTTTATTTCCGTAAAAATCTTTCTCCACTTCACCATACATTTTACCACTGTTAATGTAGTTCTTCACCAACCTGTCTTCCAACGAGTGGTAACTCATCACCACCAGCCTTCCGCCCTTTTCCATCACCTCGCCACATTGGTGCAAAAAATCTTCAAGCGCCTGCATCTCTTCATTCACTACGATGCGCAAGGCTTGAAACACCTGGGCGAAATACTTAAATTCCTTTCCTCGTGGAGCAACTGTCTTCAGCAAACCGATCAGATCGTTTATCCGATCAAATTTTTTTAAAGCCCTCTGCTTTACAATCAATGCCGCCAGCGTCTTCGCATTTTTCACCTCCCCATAAATGCCCAACATCTTATGCAAGTCCGCTTCCGAATACTCATTCAATATTTTGGCTGCACTTACCGACCCTTTTTTATCCATGCGCATATCTAGTGGACCATCAAATCGGGTAGAGAAACCTCGTTCGGCCGAATCAATCTGGTGTGACGAAACTCCTAAATCGGCAAGAATACCATTGACCTTGATTACTCCATTCAACTTCAAATACTGCTTCATGTATCTGAAGTTCGCCTGACAAAATGTAAAAGAACGACTCTGAATATTATCCGCCTGCCTCTTGGCATCTTCATCCTGATCAAAAGCAATCAACCTGCCTTCTGTCAATTGCTCGAGAATCTTTAAACTGTGACCACCTCCACCAAAAGTCACATCTACATAGATGCCATTTGGCCTAATGTTTAGTGCATCAATACATTCGCTGAGCATGACGGGCTTGTGATAAGTAGCGCCCATTGTCATCTACTCATTGAGGTATTTCTCTGCCAGTTTCGACAACTCACTTGGGTCTTGGATCAATTGCTTCTCATAGACTGATGGATTCCAAATCTCAACTTTGCTTCCTGTGCCTACCAACATCGCATCTTTTTCAATCTGCGCGTAGGTGAGCATGTTCTTGGGGATGAGGAAGCGGCCGTTGCCGTCTAACTCTACTGTTACTACCCCCGACAAAAAGTTCCGCTGGAGTTTGCGGTACTCTTCGTTGAACTCGCTGAGACCTGAAATTTTTGAGAAGACTTTCTTGAACTCCACCATCGGATACACTATTAAGCATGGCTCAAAGCCTCTGCGGATGACAAGCTCCTGGCTGTCCTCGCCTGTGGCGGGTAGCTGGGCTTTGATCCGCGCAGGCAGTACAAGCCTGCCTTTGGCATCAAGTTTACTTTCGTATTCGCTAGTGAAGAAAGTCATAGACTGTAGTGGTTGCCTTTTTCTCCTAAACAAACGTAAGTAATTTTCCACCACTTTCAACCACTTTACCCCACTTTTTTACATTTATTCTTAAAAAATGACTGAATAATACCTGTTTGATATAGATCAGGGTATAAAAACGGGTTTTTGGGCGGCTGCCCGGCCTGCCATTTAGGGCAATGAGGCAACTATTCTTTAGAAAAAAAGTGGGTTAAAATGGGAGCTCATGCTCCGGAAAGGCAGGCCGAACACCGGGCTTTCGCTACTCGCCAGCCTTCGGCCCACCAGCCGCAGCGAAGGCTGAGCTCAAACAGACCGCTCAATCCCTGCCGCAGTGGATGTTGGCAAACAGCTAGCCTTGAAAAAGAAAAGACTTTTAAAAGGTGCTGCGCAAGAAAACGAGGGGGAGATTGTTGGTCGGAGACCAACAATAACTAAGGAGTCAACTTTTTCAAGCAGTAACAAGGCTCTTGAAAACGAACTTGGACTTTACCCAAAATCTATACTACCTAAAAATGAGTTTTTAAGGGACGACTAGTTAAACAAAGAAATGTGTTTGGTATACGCTTTCATATTGGCGACATCTTAAATGTTGATCAAGCGTTTACTGAAGAATACGTCCAGTTACATTACGTTCCTTTAGATATTCTGGTAGCGTTTCTTTATGGGTGTAACTAAACTCAAAAATAATTTCGTTTAACATCGTAGCTAATTCAGATGGAATATACTCAAGCTCACCAATTGGTTTAGCTCCAAAAAGATTATCTATTTCCTCTGTTTTAATTTTGTGAATGTCAATAATTTTAATTGCTATTTTCATAAATTCCTAGTTTGACAAATATTTGTCTGATTGCTAAATATTTTAATGATCTAAATTGAAGTCACTTCTATAAATCTATCGACTCACTCTTCATGATGAACTATACAGAAAATTTAAAATTTCATTGATCCATATATGACAAATGACTTACCATCTACTCCTGTGCAGTGCATATATACCTGTGCTCCTTTATTTTTATGAAAGAGGTAGAATTCAACAAAATATCCTGATTCCGCTAAGTGTAAAGCTGAGTATACTGGCGGTTCGTTTTGATCAAAAGTATTTAAAAGATTCTCCATTTCATCCTCACCGACTTCAAAATAAGATCTGAACGTAAGATCCCATCTTCCATCATTCAAATGGAAGAAAATGCGTTTTGAATCGGGTAAGCAAACAATTTGCAATTTTTTCTTGAATTTCTTGCGTTTGAAATTCAGATTATCGATTGACTCCCATCTCTCGTATCTCTCAAAGTAAAAGACAAGTGGTGTTTTAGATCCCTCGCTTAGAACAGACTTCTGTTTTGGATGATCACGAGGTTCGTGTCTTTTTCCAAGTCCATTTGATTGAGCATTTGCATTGATTGTTGCGGAGAATAAAAGGATAATAGAGATAAAAAAAGCTAATCGTTGCATTTAGAAGTTCTAGTTACTTCAAATGTAACCCTATTACCATCCTAACCTACCTTTGCTGAAAACCATTATCTAGGGATTTTTCGAGGTACAAATGGGGTACAGAAACTAATACGAATTATCTAGTTCTGTAATGTACTGCTTATGGAAGTTCAACTATTTATAGGGGGCCGTAAGCCCCCTCCAGCCTCCTGGATAGCTTTACATTTATATAGGTTAGTCTGGTTTTACTGATAGCAGGAGATTGCCTCAGATATAGACTGTTTAAAAGCCTCTACTCCTCTCTCCTTTATTAGCCTGTCTGGGTCTGTTTTACCTCCTCCTAAGTCTGGTAGTGTTACTATATAAACTTTGTTTACTCCCTCCGCTAATATTACCTCTATGGCTCTATCTATAGCCTTAGCGGTCTCCTCCTCTTTATCTGGTTCTCTGTCTAAACAGATAGTAAACTTCTTAGCTCCCTTCTTTATTGCGTCTCTTACTTGCTCTGAGCTTACACTATTTCCTCCTAAGGCTACTACATTATCTAATCCTTTTACTGTAGCGTGTAAAGCATCCAGTTCTCCCTCTACTATTACCAGATCCTTATCTCCTGTTAATCCAGAGATATTAAAGAAGCATCCTACCTTATCAAGTCCTACGTTATTTAAATATTTGGGAGCTGCGTCTATTTCTTTTCGTTCAGATTCATCAAAATCATCCTCAAAAAGAAAGTAGTCTAATTTTCTAAATTTAAAACCCTTAATTACTCCTCCGCTGCGATAAGGAATAGTAATAATATTAGTCCTACCTATTCTATAATCTTTTTTCAATATTGATATTAAGTCTTCTATCTCAGTCTGACTACAATTTCTGTCTTTCAATTCTTCACGAAACTGATCGTAGGGGTCTTCTGTTCTATCTTCAATGGAAACCCATGACGGGTAGTCATTTTTAATAAATAGACCCAACTCCATGTCTTTTACATCTTTACTACTATATCCTCTGGAGATGAAATAATCATTCCATTTCTTAGAAGTAGGATAAAGG
>JABFSY010000466.1 GCA_013140395.1 Cyclobacteriaceae bacterium | reverse complement strand
TCTGCGGATCCGCAATAACTGATCAATTGACGAAGCAGATAATCACCCACTCCTGGTATCTGGTGTAAAGCAACAAACGAAAGGCGTTCCTGATCCATACGGCAAAAATGACTTTGGTGTGGACACCTACAAAGCCTTGACGAATAAACGAATTATTTAGGAAAGTTTTTCGCGTACTTCCACCAGAAACTGGCGCACTTTTTTCAAGGAATCTAGTAATTCCATTTTATCGCGAACGGACTGCGTATCGTTCTTGAGCATTTCCTTTGCTCCTTGAAGTGTGAATCCCTTCTCTTTTACCAGATGATAAATCGTGCGGACACTCTCAATATCTTCCTTTGTAAACTGGCGATTTCCTTTCCGGTTTTTTTTGGGTTGGATTAATTCAAACTCTGTCTCCCAAAAACGAATCAAAGACGGGGCTACATTAAACTGTTCGGCAACTTCACCGATCGAGTAATACAGCTTTTCGATTTCTTTTTCTTTGTAAGCCATGAAGTTGTATAGCGCCTGATTTTGCTCGTTTTGGCAAACGAACATCATGCAAAGTAACAATTCTTTAAACTGTAAGCAACGTTGGGTAAATTTTTTATCGACAAGCTATTCACATCACTTTGTGGATTTCCGAACCCATCCCTCATCATCAATGTCAATCTTACTCTCTGGGAAATCTTGTTTAGTCAGCAGTTGAATGCGTTTTAACACTTGTTTTTGCTGGTCTAGCATTACCGGCCCATAAAATGTTTGTTTGGTAGACGTGATTTGCGCTTTAAAGAAATCTCCTTTGTTATTCGTAAAAACCTTGATGATGGGTGCTAAACCATTGATACCACTCACATTAATTCCTCCGTAGGTGCAAAAGTTTCCCATGCTGTAGGTGATGAACTTGTCTTTATAGACCTCGACTCCTCGGGTGACATGAGGACCGTGACCCAGCACAATATCCGCGCCTGCATCAATGAGTTGGTGAGCAAACTGGTAGACATCTCCTCTATTTTCGCCATAAAAAATTTCGTTTTTACGCGGCACATGCTCATGCTGCGGCCCCTCGGCTCCCCCATGAAAAGAGACAATGATGATATCCACCATCGAATCGAGCTGAGCAATGATTTTTTTTGCAACTCCTATTTTATTGATGTCCGGACAGCCAGCATTGGGTGCAAAGGCAGCCAGCCCAAACTTTACTCCATTCTTTTCAATGATTACATAGGGTTTATTTAATTGACCCGCTTGCTGAATGCCAGCTTTCTCCAATGCCTCGATGCTCTTTTTCTTGCCTATTTCGCCAAAATCACCAGAATGATTATTTGCCAGACTCATGATATCAAATCCGGCATTCACTAGGTTTTGCACATACTTTTCAGGGCTTCGAAAAACGTAACAAACTTTTGGATCGCGACATGTTTTTGCGGTACCACCTTGATTTAACAGAACCCCTTCCAGGTTTCCAAATGTAATATCTGCGTTTTTCAGAATAGGCTCGATTTCCTTCATTAACAGGAGTCCGTCCTGAGGTGGAAGTTTCGAATCATTCGGATAATTGCTGCCCATCATAATATCACCCACCCCGATCACGGTGATGGTGTCTTTGTTTTGTGCGGACAGAGGCTGTAAAAGAGCCAGCGATGAAAGAATGAATAAGTAGATCTTCAGCATTTATGAGGCTTTGAAATTTTAAAAGACAACGTTTTTTTTGCTGTGTAAAAATTAAAACTCCGCGCTCTTTGGAAACCGTGGAAAGGGAATTACATCACGGATATTTGTCATGCCGGTAACAAACAAGATGAGCCTTTCAAAACCTAGACCAAATCCGCTGTGGGGAGCCGATCCAAATTTTCTAAGCTCGAGGTACCACCACAATTCTTTTTCTGGCAAATTCATTTCTTGTATTCTTTTCAGAAGTCTGTCATGGCGCTCTTCGCGCTGCGAACCTCCAATGATTTCGCCAATTCCCGGGAAAAGCACATCCATCGCGGCCACGGTTTTGTCGTCTTCATTTTGCCTCATATAAAAGGCTTTGATGTTTTTGGGATAGTTGTATAAAATCACGGGCTTTTTGAAATGTTTTTCCACCAGATAGCGCTCATGCTCCGATTGCAAATCGACACCCCATTCTTCCACTAAGTATTGAAATTTCTTTTTCTTATTCGGAGTTGAATTCTTAAGAATTTCAATGGCTTCCGTATAACTCAGCTTTTGAAAATCATTTTCAACGACAAATTTTAATCGCTCCAATAAGCTCAACTCGCTTCTTTGTTCTTGTGGCTTGGTAGCTTCTTCTTCCTGCGCCCTTTTGTTGAGGAACTCCAAGTCATCGCTGCAGTTGTCTAGCGCATAGCGCACCAAATATTGCAATAGATCCGTGGCCAATTGCATGTTATCATGAATATCGTAAAATGCCATTTCAGGTTCAATCATCCAGAATTCGGCCAGGTGCCTAGCAGTATTTGAATTCTCAGCTCTAAATGTTGGTCCGAAAGTATAAATCTCACTTAATGCCAATGCATAGGTTTCGCCTTCTAGTTGCCCCGAAACAGTCAAATTAGTTTCTCTGCCAAAAAAATCTTCTTTGTGGTTGATATGCCCGTTCTCATCTAAAGGAGGATTCTTCCCGTCTAATGTGGTAACTCTAAACATATCTCCCGCTCCCTCAGCATCTGATCCAGTAATGATTGGTGTGTGGATATAATAGAACCCACGATCGTTAAAAAAACGATGAATCGCAAAAGCCATGGCGTGCCGCACGCGCATCACAGCGCTAATGGTATTTGTACGCGAGCGCAGGTGGGCGATTTCCCGAAGAAATTCAAGTGAGTGTTTTTTGGCCTGCAAGGGAAACTTCTCAGCGTCACAGTCGCCTAGAATTTCGAGCTCAGTCACTTTCACTTCCACCGATTGGCCCTTTCCCAGAGAGGCAATTAGCTCGCCTTGAATCGACAGACAAGCGCCTGTAGTGATTCTTTTGAGCGTGGTGTCATCTATCGAAGCCAACGCAACCACAGCTTGCATGTTTTGAATGGTCGACCCATCGTTCAACGCAATAAACTGGTTATTTCGAAAGGTGCGTACCCATCCTTGTATTTTTACAACCTGTCCGGTTGGAGTTGTTGCCAATAACTCTTTGATTTTGACTCGTTTCATACAACTTCAAATTTTGGATCGCAAAGCAAGGCATTTTGGTTTTTTAATCAAAGAATTTGCCAAGCGAAGTTGACCTCTCTCACTTTAAGGCAACTGGTGACGCTGTTTTGAATTTTATCAGACCCTTGCTCATTAATTTTGGATCAGATTTTGCATCCCCTCGCTATTTGATAACTTTGTCACTTGGCAAGATAAATGCAACGACTCGGCTTACATCAATCTCTTCAGCAGAAACTATCTCCCCAACAGATACAGTTTATTAAGCTGCTTCAGGTACCCACCGCTGAGCTGGAAAACCGGATTGAGGAGGAATTGGAGTTGAATCCTGTTTTAGAAGAAGGCGAAGACGAAGAACCTGAGGAAAATCGACCGGAGGAAGCGCCTGAACAATCAGTAGATTCCGAATCGCCTTCAGATGAGCAAACATCTGAAGAACCCAATGCTAATGATGAAATCGACATCAACGACTACTTGCGGGATGACGATTATACAAGTTACAAAACATACAACGATGATGGTGATGAAGAGGAGCGGGAGATGCCGATGCCAACGTCTACCTCGTTGCATGAAACCCTTACGACTCAACTTGGTTTCCTGGGCTTAAATGAAAAACAGAATACAATCGGGAAACAGCTCATCGGAAGTATAGAAGGCGATGGCTATATACGAAGAGAACTGGAATCCATTGTAAACGACTTGGCCTTTTCGCAAGGTTTTGAGACAACATTGGAGGAAGTAGAAGCCGTTTTAAAAAAGATTCAGTCATTTGATCCAGCGGGCATTGCTGCTCGGAATCTACAGGAGTGCCTTTTGCTCCAGTTGGAGAGAATGGACGATGGGCAAGATGTAGATGTAATCGTTGGCAAACGAATTCTAGAAGAGTGCTATGAAGAGTTTACCAAAAAGCACTACGCCAAGATTTTAAAGAAATTAGATTTAGACGATGAGGATTATATCAAAGACGCGATAGAATTGATTGTTCGGCTGAATCCAAAGCCAGGTGGCGAAGTGAGTAGTGGCAATGTCAAAAATCAATACGTCATTCCAGATTTTATTCTTGTCAATAATAATGGAAAGTTAGAGTTGTCCCTTAACTCTAGAAATGCGCCTGAGCTGCGAATCAGTCGATCGTATTCAGATATGTTTAAGGCGTATGACAAAAGCGATAAAAAGGACAAAAAGCTGAAAGAAGCAGTTTCGTTTGTCAAGCAAAAATTAGATGCTGCCAAGTGGTTTATCGATGCGATCCGTCAACGTCAGCATACGTTGTTGAGAACCATGAAGGCCATTGTTGATTTTCAATTTGACTATTTTCAGGAGGGAGATGAAACCAAGTTGCGACCGATGATTCTTAAAGACATCGCACAGATGATCAATATGGATATCTCTACGGTGAGCCGGGTGGCTAGCAGTAAAACAATTCAAACTGATTTTGGTATTTATCCCTTGAAATATTTCTTTTCGGAAGGTATTTCAACTGATTCGGGAGAAGAGGTGAGCAGTAGAGAAGTGAAACAAATCATTAAGGACCTCATCGAAAGCGAAGACAAGAGCAAGCCGCTTCCTGATGATAAGCTAGAAGATTTATTGAACGAAAAAGGATACAACATTGCCAGACGTACGGTAGCAAAATACCGTGAGCAATTGAATATTCCAGTGGCTCGTTTGCGAAAAGAGATGTAAGTGTGAAGCAAGTAGCCAAATTCATTTCTATCGGTTTTCATCCCCTATTACTGACCACCTATCTGTTCATTATACTCTCCTACTTTTTTCCGTCCATGTTGATGATTCGTAAAGAAAATCGACTGATTATAATTGGTTTGGTTTTCGTTTTTACTTTTGTCCTTCCGGCCGTCAATATTGTGATGCTTCGTGTATTTGGTAACATTCAATCACTTACGTTGGAATCCCGAAAAGAACGAATTTTACCCTTTGTTTTTATTTCATTGCTCTATGTACTCGTTACATTTCTTTTTTATTTCAAACTTCCATTTAGCGCGAATTTTAACAAGTTGATGATGATCATCTCGGCATTGGTGGTGGTTTCGCTACTGATTACATTCTTCTATAAAATTAGCATTCATAGCATTGCGATGGGTGGAGGTATTGGTATTTTATTACCCATAAATCAGGTGACCGAGCAAATGAGTTTGCTTTGGCCGACCGCATTTACTGTTTTAGCGGCCGGTCTTGTGATGTCGTCTCGCCTATTGTTAGATGCACACACCCCTCGCGAAGTGATGTATGGAGGTGTGGTGGGGTTTGTTGTTGGGTTCTTTGGAATGATTATTTTGTTTTAACATAAATCAAAAAAGCGCGTTATGGAATTTCAGTTTCTAACCTATGTAAAGAAAGAGGGAGTGGCTACCGTTTCTTTCAATCGCCCCGAAGTTTATAATGCACTAAATGATGGGATCACCTATGAACTTCAAGATGTATTGAAAGCCATCGCAAAAGATGACGAGGTACGGGTGGTGGTAATGACGGGTGTGGGAAAAGCATTTTGTTCAGGACAGGATTTAAAAGATAGTTCTAAACAAGGAAAGAGATCGTTCATGGATTCATTGCATAAACGATACAATCCAATCATTGCAGCGATGCGCAGTTTGCCGAAGCCGATCGTGTGTCGATTGAATGGTGTTGCGGCTGGAGCGGGCTGCTCACTGGCATTG
>JABFSY010000431.1 GCA_013140395.1 Cyclobacteriaceae bacterium | reverse complement strand
GAACTGCGAGTTGACCAAAACCGAATGGGTATTGATAAAACTACCCTTTCTATTTTATCTGTCCTGGATTTGTGTGGCCACCATTGCCAATATCTCGACATTATTGATCTCTTTGAATTGGCACGAAGGATTCTTGACAGAAGAATACTGGACGGTTGCAATGATCTGCATCGCTACTTTACTAGGCTTGTATATCGCCTTTACATTTAAAGAGCCAGCATTCCTTCTTGTGCTGATTTGGGCCTTCTTCGGCATTTATAGTCGATGGGTAGGAACCGAATATGAATTGATTTCCAATACGGCTCGGATAGTCACTGTTGTTTTGGCCGTTATGTTCGGTAAGTTAGTGGTGGACGCCCGGAAAACTTCTAAAGGGTGACTCGCAAGCTCAAGCAGTGGCGCTCGCCAATTTATCTTTTCTTACTTTCCGTTTTTGATTCACCCAATCTGGCCACGTGGCTGAATCCTCCGCATCGTAAATTCTTATATGTTGGGTGCCATCCGATTTTAATAATTCCTCCGGTCGACATTTCAAAATTCCAGCAGCCGCATTGACCCCGGAATTAGTAGCACCACCTACTCCATGAGAAAGCGTGCTTGCTCCGCACAAATACAAGTTGTTGATTTCAGATTTGGTTGAAAAAGAAAACGGGCCTATTTGTCTGAGTGTTTTTTCTGTGCCATAAACATTTCCATTCGTGCTGTTGATGTAGAACTGATTTGTTTTTGGCGTTCCCAAGTCCATATGAACGACATGTTTTTTGGCTCCGGGAATTACTTTCTCCAAAGAGTTTAACAACTTTTCCGAAATCCGTTCTTTGTAAAGCGCATATTTTTCTGAATGATAGTCGCCTTGCTCCGGGAAGTCACTAAAACTCGAATAATCAACAAATGTAACGACCTCGAGATTGTGGTATCGCCCATTGAAGCTAGCTGGATCTTTCAGTGTTGTGCAACTAATAAAAACAGCGGGAAATTCTTCTCCTTCTAATAAACTTTGTGAAGTCAAGTGACTATAGACACCGTCAATGTCTTTGCTATTTAGCTTCCAAATATTTCCGGAATCAATACCTGCCTCGGCAACATCCATATCAAGCGTGATAAACAGTATTAGTGAAGTGACTGAATACTTTGTATTAGCGAGTTTCCGGTTCAATTTATCACTTAGGTTTTCTTTACCCACTAACTTTAAGTAGGTAATCGATGGATCGGCATTCGAAATGATGGTTTTGGCAAATAACTGCTGTCCGTCTTTCAGTTCGACTCCAATCGCAGTCTTATCTCTCAGAATAATTTTTTGAACGTGCTGTTTTGTTCGGATCTCTCCTCCATACTTTTTTACTGCCGTGGTCAGTGCTTTTACAATTCCTCCCCCACCGCCATACGGATAAAACCCACCTTCAAAGTAATGATCCATCAATGCGCAGTGCAGCGGAAAACTCGCTTTAAAAGGTGGAAGGCCGTGGTCTCCACATTGAATATTCAGAACCGCTTTCAAAAAGGGATCTTTAATGTGCCAATCAATAACTCTTTTCAAACTAAACAACCCATACTTACCCATGTATTTTGTGCGAAAAGGAATCGTGATGTTATCCCAAAAGCCCTTCATCTTTGGAATGAGTTGTATTTGCCGGCTTACTTCCTTTACCAATTGCAAATACTTCTTAATACCTGTCGCCTCCAAAGGAAAACGTTTCGACAAACTTTCGATCAATGCTTGATGCCCCGCAGGCATGTCAATTTTCTCCTCTTCAATCCAGCAGTGCTCATAGCCCTTTGGATTCATTCGAAAAAAAACAAGATCTTTAGCAACCCCCAACCCCTCATACAAATTACTGGTTGATTGACCTTTGTCCAGCAAACCGATATAGTGCACACCGGGGCAAAAGCGTTCACCATGAATGGTGAAACTATGACACCATCCGCCTGGTACGTCATGCTGCTCGAGCACCAAAACTTTTTGTCCGGATCTGGCCAAACAAATAGCGGCTGCCAATCCCCCCGCACCTGAACCAATAATTATTGTGTCGAGCTCACTCATTTGTGAAAAGGTAGCAAACTGCCTGTTACCAACGAATACTATTGGTCACTAATTTTCACTAGATTTATAAAATGAAATGTAGGCGGCCGACAAACACATTCACTTTTTTGAGCCTTGGTTTGGTTGTATTTGCCTATCTAGTGGCGGGGTGCTCAAAACTCGATGAATTAGATGAAACCCCCAACCTGAAGTCATTGGAAGATGGTTTTAGGACATCGGCTCTTGTTGGTTACTGCACGTCACTAATGGTGAGTGCCTTTAAAGGCGAAACGCTGCCTCCTAACGCATCTTTTTCAGTGAGCAATAAACCTGGCTTTTCAGGGGCCGGAACGCTAACGCTACAGGCAACAAAAACAAATCCTATTCCATTCAATTCCAACGTGGGCAAAATTACAATTGTTGGGTTGTGGGATGGGCAAAAAAGTGGCGTGGTGTCTATCATCCTTGCCGACTTTGACGTGATTGCTTCCCAGTTTCAATTCAGAGGTATGCACACATTGCCCTTCACTGAAAAAAACGGAAAGATCGAGGCCTTGTATGCAAAGCAAGATATTGTTATTGGTGAGGGCTCGGACACGCTCCTTAACTTAAGTCTTACTAATCCCCAATTCAATACCGAAATTAACCGCCTCAACTCTCCCCAGCCCACCGATGTCTTTATAGCAGCAAGTCAAAATGTTTGGTTTCTTTCCATTGATCGCAAGAACACTTCTTCGCCTTCAGACGATAGCTATTCTGTATCTGGGGGTGGCCAAATTGCAGAAGTTAGAAATAGTTCGGGCGGTGTGCTCTATCACGCAATGATCAATACACAATTTGCACCGGCAACCTGTGCCAACAATCCAACAAGTGGCACTGCCTTTATTCAAAACATTCAGGCAGGGGCTACCATCGATCTTGGAAACATTGTAATCGAATTTAGGTCAACGTGTGATGGAAGAGCCAAAGTGATTGTTGCCACCGGCAAATACATCGGCTCAAACGGAAGAGATATTATACTCAATTGGAATTGATCCTCTTAACGAAGACTGCTTTTTTTAACGATTGACGTTAACTGTTCACAGCCTCGTCCATATCTTTCAACTGAATGGCCAGCGCGTGAGTGGATAGATAAATTTCCCGCAACGACATGCCCAGCGAAATGAGAAGTGAAATCAACGAAGCGCTAAATATGAATTTGGCAATTAGCACTTCTCCATAGAACAGCGAAAACATACAAAGCACGCTCAAGAACAAAGCAAAAATGCTGAACATTTGCATGTTGCGTATCAAATGAACACGAATGCGAAGGCTTTTTATCTGATCAACAATTCTTTTGTCATGATCGTCTCTGTATTGGGCTGCGAGTTTTCGGATCAATCCCGCCACTGCTAGAAATCGGTTGGTATAAGCCAACAAAACTAATGAGACGGTTGGGAAAAGTAGGGCGGGTGTCGTGAGGGTAAGCTCCATGTTAGATCCTGGTGCTATTCATTGCCATCGTCTTTAAAGTATTTGTCCTCATCAAAATCTTTAGGATCTTTTTTGATAATTGGACCAATCTCCAAAATCTTAAATTCCGTCCTTCTGTTTCGCTGCCTGCCTTCAGGGTTATCCGTGCCATCTGGGTTGGTGTTTCTCGCTATAGGTTTCGACTCTCCATAGCCTTTCGCCACCAATCGCTCTGTTGCAATGCCCTTGCGAATTAAATAGCTCACGGTAGATTCTGCTCTTCGCTGGGATAGTTCGATATTATACACTTCTGAAGCTACGCTGTCGGTGTGCGAGCCCATTTCTATTTTTATCTCGGAGTTATCATTAAGTAAATCAACCAATTTGTCGAGCTCCTTGGCCGCATCTGCCCTGATATCTGCCTTGTCATATTCAAAATATATATTCTTCAATACAAAAATTTTGTTCTTCTCAAGTCGATCAAGTACGAGAATTGTATCTAACGTAACATTTGTCACTAGTTCTTTCAAGGACTCAACTGGAACGGACTTGCCGATAGTTGAGTAGGGTTGTCGCTTTATAATGTATCCATCGTGATCGCCCAACAGCACGTAGTTTTCATTTTCATAGACGCGAAACAAAAATTTTCCGTCATTCCCCGTAACAAATTCTTGCATTACATCCCCCCCCTGATCGAGCAAACTCACTTTCGTGTCAGCTAAAACTTCCCGAGTGCTGTCCTTTCGCATGTTGTAGGTGATGCCTTGTAAGAAGTAATTAACCACTTTTAGATTAGGATCATCGTTAACAAACGTATAAACATCATCATCTCCCTTGCCTCCTTCACGGTTAGACGTAAAGAATCCGCGATCGGGTTTGAATAAATATATTCCAAAGTCATCACTTGTCGAGTTCATGGGCTGGCCCAAATTTTCTATTTGCGTTTTGCCATTTGCGCGGTTAACGACAAAGACATCTAACATACCATAACCAGGATGTCCATCGGAGGAGAAATAAAGTTTGCTATTATCCGCCATATAGGGAAAGGTGTCATCACCTGCGGTGTTAATGTCCGGACCTAGATTCTTCACTTTACCAAAACGCCCACGACTGTCCATTTGAGCTGAGTAGATGTCCAAACCGCCATAACCTCCTTTGCGGTTAGATGAAAAGTAAAGTGTTCTTCCATCAGGGCTCAACGCAGGAGTTGATTCCCAACTGTTGGGTTGATTGATATTGATTGGAATCGGTTCCCCCCATTGCCCATTGCGAAAACGAGCTAAGTAAAGATCAACATCACTGCCACCCTTTCTTTTGCCCGTGTTACCCCTTGCAAAAATCATCAGCTTGCCGTCTGGAGTAAACGTAATGCATCCTGTATTTACGTCAGCAGCATTGATCAGTTTAGGCAGCGGTTTTAACGTGTTCAAATCCACGTTGGCTCCCTTCGTGTCTACCTGATAAATGTCTGTGAACGGAGTACCGGAGGCTTCGTAGATCCGTGAGTTTGATCGGGATGAAGCGAAGTACAAAACACCATTGGAATAAGCGGGCGCATATTCCGCAAAACGGGTATTCAACGTTTCCAATTCCTTCACCCGATAGTAACTTTTCTTTTCTGAAAGCTTGTCGAGGTATTGTAACCCTTCCAACTCCGTGCGTGCGCGATCTCGGATTTTTTCATCTTCCGTAGAAGATTCCAGTTCATCCAGTGTTTTCTTAGCCTCCTCGTATTTCGCGTTGGCCTGGAGTGATTTGGCATAATAGAGAAGTACAGAATCCTTCACAATACCTGGGCCACCAGCCTTGGCATAGTAAGGTTCCGATTCCTTTATCCGATTGGAAAGCCGATAGGATTCTGCTACAAAATAATTTGCCTTGCCATTTTTTGGCTGCCTGGCAAGGACTCCTTTATAATATTTGATCACCTTCTCATACTTGGCGTATTTGAACGCTGTCTTTACCTTTTTCTCCGGGCTGCAGGAAAAGAGAAATAGAAGTAAAAAACCGATGCTAAAACTTACTTTCATGCTGAATATACACTTGCGAAAACCTGCCCGAAATTACGAAATTAAACGGCTATACGTTTAACGCTGTTTTTGGTAAATATTTTACCATCCATGACTTTTCTACAGGTATCTTCCACTGTTTCTCAAAGTCCATTTTGGTAGCCACCAGATTGTTGAAGGTTGGGGTTGCAGCATTTAACTGGCCACTCTCAAAAAGGCGTTTCACTTCTAGACGCGGAAACAGTTTGACCTCGCCATTTATCATGAAGGCAACTTGAGAAGGATCCAAAAAACTAATGCCCAGTTCAGCCTGATAACTCTTCAAAATTCGCACGGATCCATCGATGGAGCAGCCGCTGGCGCTATGC
>JABFSY010000140.1 GCA_013140395.1 Cyclobacteriaceae bacterium | reverse complement strand
CGTTTATTATCTTTTCAGTGGTAACTTGAAGGAGGCAAAAAAAAAAGCAAATGGTGCTTTGCAGATTGGTAGGCAATTAACCGACAGAAATCTGGAGGCTTATACGTTAAATCAATTGGGGAACGTCTATCGCGATAGGAGATCATTTGATTCTGCTTTTTACTTCTATCGAATAGCAAAGAAGGTTCCAACCGATCGGTATTACACATCCGTTGTTCACATGAACAAGGCACGATGTTTTCTGATTCTCAACAAACCAGATTCTGCGTTAGCAGAGCTGGAGGAAGTGGTCAAGCTACGGCAGACGTTAAATGGAGACAAAGCAATGCCGGATGTCTGGGTGGTATTAGGCAATTGCTATCGTCAAAAATCAGAACTCAAAAAGGCCGAGAAGTATTTCGAGATGGTTTTGAATTCATCTTCAAAATCCTCAATGAACTATTCGGGATACTTGCTTGGTATGGGCGAAGTATACTTCTTACGCGGTGATTTTCAAAAGGCATTGGCCAACTGGACGCAAGCCCTATCAGCGCATCGTACGCTCAACTACCGCTATGAGGTGGCACATCTTCTGTATCGAATGGGTGAAGGATTGGTCACACAAGGCTATAATGATTTGGCTAGTGAGTATCTGCTAAAAGGGCTTGAAATCAGTGAAAAGGCTTCCTATCAATATTTACGTGGTGTTATTTTACATCAGCTAACCTGGGTCAATTTTAGAATAAAAAATTATCAAGTGGCATTAATTAACAGTCAATTGACGGAAAGTATTTTGTTGAAATTGAATACTCCACTTGAGTTAGCAAGATGTTGGGATGTTCGAGGATTGATTTATCGACAGCAAAAGAAATATGATTCAGCTTTGTATTTTCATGATAAGGGACTGGATAGCCGCGTTGAAATAGGAAATAAAGTCGATATATCTGCCAGCCTTTTTAATAAGGCAGAGTTTTTTTTGGTTACCAACCAATTTAATCAGGCAAGGTCTTACTATTTTCAAAGCTTGGCGATAGATGTTTCCATTGGAGATAATTATGGGCGGAGTCTCAATTATAATCGCATTGGTAACCTCTTTCTTCAACAGGGTAATTTGGATTCAGCCAAAGCGTACTTAGACAAATCCAATGAACTTGCGGTACCTACATCAGCTATGGATGTGATGCAAGATAACTATCGGGACCTCGCTACCTACATGGTGAAAGCAGGAAAGCCCCTTGAGGCGATCAACTATTACAAATTGAATGAACGATTAACAGACAGCCTTTTTAACAAACGAACAGCAGAGAGCTTGTCATCCTATCGGACTCTTTATGATGTGGAAAGGCGAGAAAATGAAGTTGAGTTACTAAAAAAGAACGTTCAGATCAATAAGGAGCAGGTGCAAAAGCAAAGAGCTATTTTAATTGCTGCGTTGGTTGTTGTTCTCATTCTTACCGTGCTAGCGATCTCTTATTATAGATTCAATAAGAGACTAAAGAAGTTCAATTATATTCTAGCCGAAAAGAATGAGGAAATCCAGGTTCAATCGGAAGAGCTTGCGGAGTCAAACGAAGTGCTTTCAAAATTGAATCGAGACATAAGAGAGCAGAAGGAGGAGATTCAGGCGCAGTCTGAAGAACTCGCTGAAAGCAATCAAACAATTTCAGGCATTAATGAGACACTGGAGCAGCGGATTGAAGCAAGAACTGCCGAGTTGAAGCAAGCCTATAAAGAGTTAGATACTTTTTTCTATCGATCATCGCATGACTTCCGAAGGCCGCTCACCACGTTTATGGGGCTTGCAGAGGTAGCAAAAATAACCGTAAAAGACCCAAATGCTTTAGAGCTGTTCGATAAGGTGAATGAAACCGCGCGCAATCTCGATAAGATGTTGATGAAGCTACAATCCATAAGCGATTTGGGAGTTCAAGAGTTGTTGTACAAAGAAGTGCTTGTGAAGGAGCTAATGAAGATGGGATTGGATTCGTTCAATCAGGAGCTACATTTAAAAGGTGTTAAAGTTGATATAGATGTTGATCCCAACCTTTCGTTCTATTCTTACCCTGCTCTTATTAAAATCATTTTTGACAACCTCATTGAAAATTCAATTTCCTTTCGCAAAGAAGCGGGTGCTCGCCTGATGTTGCGCGCGTTTACTAGCCAAGGTGGGGTAGTCGTAGAATTTGAAGACAATGGTCAGGGTATAGAAGAACAGTACCTGGGACAGGTATTTGAGATGTATTTTAGGGGAAACGAACAATCCAAAGGAAATGGGTTGGGGTTATACATCGTTCAAAAAACGGCCGCGAAACTAAAAGGCAGAGTGTCTATAACCAGCAAAATAGGAATGGGCACAAAAGTGACTATTTTTTTCCCTCAAAGTGTGGAGGACACAGTAAAAACCTAGGTTCAGCAACTACCTATAATCTGACGAGTGTATCACTACAAGGACATTGGCGGCAATTGAATGCGATCCACAGAAGGGCAAAGCTAGCCATCTATCACAAAAGGAAACGGGTATTCTACCGATTTTGCTTACCCTACCTTTGAAAAGTAGTATCCGTGCGTTTTTCTCTGTTGATAAGTTTTATTGGCGTAGTTGTCAATTCCTTCAGTCAGTCGGCTCAATTAGACAGCCTGCAGCGAGTCATTGATAAAAAAGGAGAAACCAAAGAAAAAGTAGCGCTATTAAATCAGCTTACCTTTAGTCAGTTCGCGTATGATGTGGAAATAGCAGGCGTTACCAACCAAAGAGCTATCGAGCTGGCTCAAAAAACCAATGATAAAGCAGGAGAGGGATGGGCAACAACCTACAAGGCGTTGTACTACTATTTTATTGGGAACTTAAAGGAGGCAGAAAGATTAGCTGCTAAATCAACACAGATGGGAAAAGCTAATCTAGACACTAATCTGGAAGGCTACTCTTTAAATCAACTTGGGAATATTTACCGCAACAAAGGAGTGTTTGATTCCGCATTTTTCTTTTATCGAGCTGCGGAAAGAATTCTAGAACGTAGCCCCAACTTATTTTATCAGTCTATAGTCAAGTTAAATAAAGGGCGTTGTTACCTGGTACTCAATAAGCCGGATTCAGCTCTATTGGAAGTACAAGAAGCTTTCAAACACCGCCAGGCGATGAAGAATACTGCGTTAATGCCAGAGGTTTGGATCATGCTGGGTAATTGCTATCGCCAATTGTATGAACCCAATGAAGCAGAGCGATATTATAGTTTGGCGTTGCAAACGTCACCAAAAGCCTCGGTGAGCTATGCAAGCTACCTTTTGGGTATGGGTGAACTATATTTCAGACGTGGAGAATTTGAAAGGGCATTGGAAAGTTGGAGTCAAGTGTTGGCCGTGCACCGCAAATTGAGTTACCAGTACGAAATTTCTTCCCTGTTATATCGGATGGGTGAAGTATATGAGGAGCTAGGCTTTTATCAGTTGGCGTTGGAATCTTTATCCAGATCTTTGAAAATGGCACAATCATCTGATTATCGATTCCTTTTGGGTGAACTTTACTTTGAATTGGCTTGGGTCTTTTATAGAAACAAAAATTTTGAGGAAGCTACTCAGAACATACGTAGAGCAGAAGAAGCTTTTTTGAAAATCAATCAAACAGATAGATTACCCAGTTGCTGGAATGTTCGCGGACTCATTCAATTTAAGAAGAATAATTTTGATTCTTCCTTGTATTTTCATCAACGTAGTTTAAGAGCTAGAGAGGAGTTTGGTGATAAGATATCCATTTCATCAAGTCTCTTCAATATAGGCGAGTTATTCAATGCCAAAAAGGAGTATAAAAAGGCCTTAACGTATTTGTGGCCTGGTGTTGAGATTGATGAATCTGTGGGTGATAACTACGGCAAAGGATTGTACTATTATCAAATTGGAAAGTCTTATAATAGACTAGGCGTCAAAGATTCTGCGAAATACTATTTGGAAAGGGCGGTTCGATTGGCTATTCCAACTTCGGCTTCCGATCTCCTGCGGAACTCCTATTTTGAAATGGCCGACTACTTAAAAAACTCCGGCAAGCCAACTGAGGCAATTGTCTATTATCAGAAATATATTCGAGTAAATGACAGTTTATACAATAAGCAGAACGCGCAAAGTCTTTCAGCCTATCGCACACTTTACGATGTAGAGACCAAAGACAAGGAGATTGAGTTATTAAACCAAAAGAGTTTGCTTGCAACAGCACAAGCTCAAAAGCAACGCATTTTGTTTTACACGGTGGTAGTTGGCTTTCTCATACTGGTCGGCTTAGCGATATTTTATTACCGCTTTGCAAAGCGATTGAGAAAACTCACCTATTCGTTGGCTGAAAAAAGCGAGGAAATTCAGACCCAGGCAGAAGAGCTTACAGAAGCCAATCAGGTTCTCTCAAAACTAAATCGAGAGATTTCAGAACAAAAAGAAGAAATTCAGGCGCAAGCGGAAGAATTAACGGAGAGCAATCAGGCCATATCAGGGATCAATGAGACATTGGAAGAGCGGATTGACGCGCGTACTTCTGAACTCAAACAAGCCTACAAAGAACTCGATACCTTTTTCTATCGATCTTCTCATGACTTCAGAAGACCTCTTACCACTTTTATGGGGCTCGCTGAAGTAGCTAAAATCACTGTCAAAGATCAATGGGCATTAGAGTTGTTTGAGAAGGTGAATGAAACGGCTCAAAACCTGGATAAAATGTTGATGAAGTTGCAATCCATCAGCGATTTAGGTGTAGAGGAACTTTTGTATAAACAAGTTTTTATAGAAGAAGCGTTTCACCGTAAGATAGATTCATTTGGTCAGGAGCTTCTGCAAAAGAATATCAAAGTGGAAATTCATGCCCCCTCAACGCTTTCTTTCTATTCGTATCCAGCGTTGCTAAAAATCATACTTGATAACCTGATCGAGAATGCGATCTTCTTTAAAGCAACCGTTAACTCCTTCATCAGATTAAACGCATATACACATAGCGAAGGAGTAATGATCGAGGTTGAGGATAATGGACAAGGAATTGAGGAAGAATTTTTGGGGCGTGTTTTTGAAATGTATTTCCGGGGCAACGAACATTCAAAGGGCAATGGGCTGGGGCTCTACATTGTAAAAAAGACAATTGATAAATTGGGCGGAGTGATCACTATCAGTAGCAAACTGGGAGTTGGAACAAAAGTCTCGATTTTCTTTCCCCACCAGGTGGAAAAAACCTTACACTAGTAGTTGATTTCAAAAGTGCTTTTATAAAAGTCATTGGCCTGCACATACTCCAACAACTTCACATAAAAGGGATGTGTGCCCAGCGTAGCACTATCGCCAACCATGATTAGTTTTTTCTTGGCTCGGGTCATGGCTACATTGGTTCTGCGGATGTCGCCTAGAAAGCCAACCTCGCCTTTCGCATTGCTCCTTACAAAACTAATGGCAACCACATCACGCTCTTGCCCTTGAAAAGCATCAACGGTGTTGATGGTAACTAATTTGTGAAGTGGCTCCAGGAGCGAAGAACTTTCTGCCAAATGAAGTAGATAATCTACCTGTGCCCGGTAGGGAGTGATAATACCCAGCGTAATGTTTTGAGTAATCCAATCTTCTAATCCTATTTCTTCGACTAATTTTTCTACTACGCGAATGAGAAGCGCTGCTTCTTCTTTGTTGAATCGACTTAAGGTTTCTGGATCTTGCTCTTCGGTGAATCCGGCACCGGCTGTGTCAATAAATTCAACCGGTGATTGATTCGGGCGAAGCAATTCTGAACGAAAAGATTCATGGGCGATCAATTCGTCTTTGTAAAAATAGCTCGAAGAGAACTTCATGATTGCTTCGTGCATTCTATATTGCACTTGCAGCATAGATGCCTGGGAAGGATGTTTTAAAATGCCTTTTTCGAAGAGTGTTTCAGCTAATCCTAACTTGGCAGCCTCGTTTGATTTTACGGTTGGTGGCAGCTGCATATGATCGCCTGCGAGAATGACACGTTGCGCACGTAGAAATGGGATCCAGCAGGCTGGTTCCAATGCTTGTCCGGCCTCATCAATAAATGCAGTCTTGTACCTTCTGCCTTTTAAGGTAGGGTGCGATGCGCCAACAAGAGTAGAACAAATCACTTCGCTTTTTTGAAGTAGGTCGTTGGTAATATAGAATTCCAACGTGTCGGCATCTGACTTTAATTGTCTGGCCTCTTCCCTTAGCATCTTCCGCTCTGCTTTTTCAAAATGTCCAAAACTGCGTTTGTATTTATTGGCCTTTTGTTTGGTCTGCTCCATTTTTTTACGCAACAAACGTAACTCATCAAAGTTCGGATGCTCTGCAATGCGCGCATCCATTGTTTTGCTGAGCGATTGTTCGGTAACGCGTGCCGGGTGGCCAATACGGATTACATTCAATCCTTGATCGCTCAGTTTTTCAACCAGTAGGTCAATAGCAGCATTGCTTGGTGCACATACGAGCACTTGTCCCTCTTCTTTTACCGTGTATTTGATTGTTTGAACAAGCGTGGTAGTTTTTCCAGTACCTGGAGGACCGTGGATGAAGGCGATGTCCTTGCTGTCAATAATCTTCTGGGCTGCTTTTAGCTGACTATTATTGAGAATTCTGATTTCTGGTTCCCGGTTTCCAGTTGCTGGTGTCGAGCTACTGGTAACCGGCAACCGGTAACTGGCAACTTGCTGTCCAAGTAACAACTCGCGAAACTCGGCTACTCTATTGTCCTCTGCTTCAATCACTTTTTTTATCGTGTACTCCATCTCGCGATAGCTCATCTCATCAAACATCACATCTACACCTAGTGAACCGCTATCAATCCATTCCGGAAGATCATCCCCATTTAGGGTGATTACCATGAGATTGTCACGCACATAGTTAATTACGCCATTTTGATGTTGCTTTTCGGACTTGCCGGATGCATTCGAAAAGACACTCACCATCTTGCCACTTTGAAAGGCATGAGGTTGATCTTTTTGGGTAGTCCGCTCTACTTCAACAATGATTCGCTCTCCCGTTCCAATGTACTCCTTCGCCAATCGAACGGGATACCAAGTCATGCCTTCTTTTACACGAGCATGCAACGGGCGCAGTAATACTTTTTGTCGGTATTGTTCCAGGTCTGCCTGACGTTCCAATTGCAGAAGGCCAAGTGTTTTGCGGAGTTGCTCTTTAGAAGATGCCAAGATGAATGGTTCAGGTTCAAAGGTAGGTGTAAAAGTTCAAAAGTGGCTAGCGTTGGCTTAGAGCTTTTGCTTCTAGCTCTCGACTTCTAACCTCTAACCTCTAACTTCTAACCTCTAACCTCTAACCTCTACCCTCTAACTTCTAACTTCTTAACATACTCATCCACATACTCCTTAACTCGTTTCCTCTTGTATTGCATAATGAAGCGAGGGTGGGAGAGAGGGACAACTCTGTTAAAGAATTTGTGCTTTGCATTTAGTTCTTCCAGGAAAACGAAATTTTTTCCTTCACCGAGGCAAAAGACAACTTCCCTATTCATTCCCCAACTGAGTTGTTCAGTTAGACTCGAATGAATGAATTCCATCAATTTATCCGACAAGCCTTTCACGTCATAGTAGTTTAAATTCTTGCCCTCTTTTACAAACCCCAATGGCGAGATAGAACTAAAATAGAATGTTTGATAAAATCGATCACACCCGCCAAAGGCATCAATCATTTTATAGATAAACTCTGAAGAGATTTCTTGTTTCTTTGGGAGTTTGTTTTCAATGCCGCAATACTTCTCCAAATTGATAGGGTCTGTAAAAGGAACTCCTGTTAGCCCGGATCCAAATCGCCCCGGGTTGATCCCTAAAATCATCGTTCGGGTTTTGGTGTCGTTATAATACTTTTTGTAAAAAAGCTGACTTAGATAAGAGGTAACAGGATCTTTGAATGGATTGAGAACTTGAATATCTTTTGGTAAACGTGTGGAAATGGAAAGATGCTGGTTGAATTGAATGATACGATCAGATAGTAAAAGAGCAGACATTCGGCTTATCGCTTATTTCTTGGATGGAGATACTTGGCAGTCAGTTCTATTTGAACTTTGATAGCCACTTGAAATTTATCAATAAATTCTTTAAATCGTATACAATTGTTGTTGATTGTATTGTCGCAACCCTAACCCTTTTGATATGAAAAAGCGAATTCTTTCCCTGCTCTTTGTTCTGATATTCAGTTTTGCTAGAGCCGATGAAGGCATGTGGTTGGTGTACCTGCTGGGCGAGCAAGTGTACAATGACATGGTCAAGCGGGGGTTAAAACTTTCAAAAGAGCAATTATACAGTATTAACAAGGTCAGCATTAAAGATGCCATCATCATTTTTAATGGGGGATGCACCGGAGAGATTGTGAGCCCGGAAGGATTGATTTTTACAAACCACCATTGCGGCTATGATGCGATTGCTTCTGCCAGTTCGGTGGAGCATAACTATTTGCGCGATGGCTTTTATGCAAAATCAAAGTCTGAGGAAATTCCAGCCAAGGGAATGTTTGTTCAATTTTTGGTTCGGATAGATGACGTAACAGCTCAAGTTGATGAAGCACTAAAGGGATTAACTGGAATGGAATCAGCAACTAAATTACGAGCAGTTTCAGCGGAAATTGTAAAAAAAGCAACGGATGGAACTGGCTATGAAGCCAGGCTGGTGCCGATGTTTAAAGGTAATCAACACTTGTTGTTTGTCTATGAGCGTTTCCGTGATATTCGATTAGTAGGAGCGCCTTCAGAAAGTGTAGGGAAATTTGGTGGAGACACCGACAATTGGGAATGGCCTCGTCACACAGGAGATTTTTCTGTTTTCCGTGTGTACATGAGTAAAGATGGAAAGGCAGCTGACTATTCTGCCGACAATGTTCCGTTGAAGCCAAAGTATTTTTTACCTGTTTCTATTAAAGGATTTAATGATGGTGATTATGCTATGATCTATGGGTACCCGGGGGGTACCAACCGGTATGAAACATCTTTTGGTGTTAAGTTGAAAACAGATATCGAAAACCCTGCCATCGTGAACTTACGTGATGTTCGATTGAAACTCATGTTTGACGAAATGAAAAAGGATCCTGCCGTTCGGTTGAAGCTTGCTTCCAACTATGCATCGGTCGCCAACTACTGGAAATTCTTTGATGGGGAAGCCAAGCAGTTAGTAAAGTTTGACACTTATGGACAGAAAAGGAAGGAGGAGGATAAGTTTACTACGTGGGCAAAAGGAAAACCAGAATATGAAAATATTTTCAAACAGTATGAAAAAATTTATCAGGACTGGGCGCCTTATACGAAACATCGTATTTATTTGAACGAAGGAATTTTTGGATCTCCCTTGATTGCATTTTCAGCTTCATTGGGCGCGATGGAACGAGCACTCACGAAGAAACCTATGAACCCAGAGGAAGTTCAAAAAGTGAGTGAAAGCTTGGATAAAGCGCGTAAAGCATTTCTAGAAAGCAGCAACCGTGCTTCGGATCAAAAAATTGTTGCCGCTACTAGTCATTATTTTCATAGGGACATTGATCCTTCACAGCATCCTGCTGGTTTTTATGGAATCGTTTCTGCTTATGGCGATTTGAATGATGAAGCTACGTATAAAAAATATGCGGCAGACTTGTTTGCCAAGACGATGCTATTGGACGATACTAAATGGAGTGCTTTTTTGGCAAAACCGGATTCGACTACATTACAAAAAGATATGGCCTACCAGTATTCTTCTGCGTTTAGTAAAAACTATTCTACCAAGTACGCCTCTTACGCCACCAATTTTACTTTGCAGAATAATGATTTAGGGAAAGCCTATTTGAAAGGCGTGATTGCCATGAACCCTGGCAAAGTCATGTACCCTGATGCAAACTTTACGATGCGCACCAGTTTTGGAAACGTCAAATCATATCGTCCTAGAGACGCAGTATTTTATGATTATGTCTGCACCTTATCGGGTGTACTCCAAAAATACAAGCCGGGTGACTATGAGTTTGATTTACCTGCTAATCTGATAGAGGCGTACAACAAAAAGGACTTTGGTCAGTACAAAGATGCCAAGTTGAACGATATCGTAGTGGCATTTATAACTACGAACGATATTACAGGGGGAAATTCAGGGTCACCAGTATTGAATGCAAAAGGCGAATTGATAGGCTTAGCGTTCGATGGTAACTATGAAGCGCTTAGTCACAAGATTGCTTTTGACAAGGACCTCAACCGCACGATTTGTGTAGATGTACGTTATGTACTGTGGTGTATTGATAAATTGGGCGGAGCCAAGAATATTATTCAAGAGCTGACCCTGAAATAAGTCGACCAGCGCTAGATCTTTTGAGCTAGTGTTTCAATTTTTTTCTGCAGTGCGTTAGAAGCGGCAACTAATGGAAGCCTTACTTGACCATTGCCAATACTCATTGTTTTTAACAGATGCTTCAGGCCTACGGGATTTCCCTCTTCGTACATGGGTGCATTGATCTCCAATAACTTGAACTGCTCTTGCTGCGCTCGGTTCAATTTCCCTGCTTGCATGTACTCTTTTATTTTTTTGAAAGTGACGGGATAGGCGTTGGCCAGCACTGAAATTACGCCCGAGCCACCAATGGCGTATATGGAAAGAGTAAGCATATCATCTCCGGAGATGAGCAGAAAATCAACCATCTTTTCTTTGGCGATCTTCATGCATTGCTCCAAATTTCCAGAAGCCTCTTTGATTCCGATGATGTTTTTGTGTTTGGCAAGTCGCAAAGACGTTTCTGCAGTCAAATTGGAAGCAGTCCGTCCGGGTACATTATAAAGGATGATCGGAATCGGACTTGCATTTGCAACCGTAACGAAGTGTTGATATATTCCTTCTTGAGATGGTTTATTGTAATAGGGACTTACAGACAAAAGTGCGTCTACGTTTGTTAGGTCCGTTGATCGGATCTCGTCCACCACACTTTGTGTATGATTGCCGCCTATCCCATACACGATGGGAAGTTTTTTGACATTGTTCGCGATAACAAATTTTAGAACTTCTTTTTTTTCATTTTTGGAAAGTGTTGCGGATTCTCCCGTAGTACCCATGACAACGTAGTAATCAACACCTTTAGATGTATGTCGCAGCAGTTTTTTTAAGGCTGAAAAGTCAATTCCACCTTGATTGTCAAATGGCGTCACCAATGCAACTCCGGTTCCGTAAAGTTTTTTTGTAAGCATGAAAGGTTATCGTAATTGTTTGGCGTATTTGTACATTGTTTCAATCAATACTTTAGGGGTACCTTCTTGCTTGATCATCATCTCAAAATAGGGGCTTTCTTCCTCGCAATAACGACCAATTCTGCAATGTGCTTTTGATCGTGCTAGTAGATCGAGTATAAGAGGATTTGAATTCATATCAACGTAAAACAAAAGATCGAATGCAGTTTTCGAAAAGCTGTCAAAGTGCTCAGAGTTGATTTTCCCCCAAAAAGACAAATTCTCTACCGAAAAGAAGTCAAATACAATTTCATAGTTTTCTTTTTTATTTGGTAAGAACTCCAGCACTTTTACTTGTTTTCCGTCTTGTTCCAATACGCGAATAAATTCCCTGACATCGGCTCGTGTTTGCTTGTCATCAACCGAAAAGACAATACCCACAGATTTGGCTTGCTTATAAGGAATGGAGGCACGCAGGCTCTGGTTTTTTCGCAAAGCACTACGCGTACGCATTTTCAGAAAATTCATTTTAAACATCCCGCAAATTGATTATTTCTAACTACAAATTCAACTAGTCCGTTCATCGTTAATAATTGACGGTTTGTGGCTATCACCTTATCGAATCATCTTTTCAAAGTCAGTGATCGTAATCAGTGCCACACCCAACTTTTGCGCCTTCTCCAGTTTTGCCGGGCCCATGTTTTCGCCAGCAAGTAAGTAGTCTAGTTTGGCCGATACGCCAGAGAGAATTCTCCCTCCATTTGCCAACACCATTTCTTTAAGTTGATCCCGCTCGTAGTTTTCAAAGGTACCTGAAATCACAAAAGACCTGCCTTCGAGTTTTTGGCTGATCAGTTGCGGCTCAACCTCAGTCGACTCCATCTGTAGCCCTGCTTTTTTTAATCGCGCTATTTCAGTTAGGTGTTGCGATTGACTAAAGAATTGAACAACACTTTGCGCGATTTTCTCACCGACCTCCGGTGCCTTCACTAGTTCTTCAAAGGAAGCCGCAGCAAGCTTGTCCATTGACTTGAAGTAATGGGCTAATTTTTCCGCCACGGTCTTTCCCACAAAGCGTATCCCGACCGCAAACAACACCGATTGGAAAGGACTGCTCTTCGAAGCTTCTATACCCGATAACATGTTTTCGGCTGATTTATCTTTTACCTTTTCGAGCCGTAGCAAGTCTTCCTTTTTTAGATCATAGAGATCTGCCGGTGAATTCACTAGGCCAAGATCAAAAAGTTGCTTGATCGTTTGCTCGCCTAGCGAATCAATATCCATTGCTTTACGTTGAATAAAATGCTCTATTCGTCCTTTGATCTGTGGAGGACATCCGCTTTCATTAGGGCAATAGTGATTCGCTTCACCTTCTTTTCGAATCAGTGGGGTTCCGCATTCCGGACATTCAGAAATGTAGACAACAGATGCCGTTGTATCTTTTCGTTGCGTCAAATCAACACCTGTTACCTTTGGAATGATTTCGCCACCCTTTTCTACAAATACACGATCTCCAATTCGTAAATCAAGCCGGGCAATTTCATTGGCATTGTGCAGAGAGGCCCGTTTTACCGTAGTGCCAGCTAGCAAAACTGGCTCAAGTTCTGCCACGGGTGTTACTGCACCTGTGCGACCAACCTGATAGGTGATTCCATTAAGGCGAGTGCTGATGCTTTCTGCTTTGTACTTAAATGAAATTGCCCACCTTGGAACTTTGGCCGTTGCACCTAATCGCTGTTGTTGATCAAGACTATTAACCTTGATGACCACACCATCTGTTTCGAGTGGTAGGTGTTCTCTTTTTTTCTCCCACATGGAGATGTATTCCATTACCTCCTGGATGGTTGCGCACTTTTGGTAGGTGGGAGATACGGTAAAGCCCCATGCTTCGATTTGATGAATTGCCTCTTCATGAGTTTTAACGTTGATATCTTCTCCAAGTAAGTAATATAAATAACAGTCCAGTTTGCGTTTGGCTACTTCCGCGCTGTCCTGCATTTTTAGTGTGCCCGAAGCGGTATTGCGGGCATTGGCATAGGTTTCTTCTCCGATGTCTTCTTGTTCTTGATTTAGTTTTTTAAAGGTGTCTTTAGAAAGAAAAACCTCACCCCGCACTTCAAATTTGGGCACGACATTTTTGGTTTTTATTCGCAGCGGAAGACTACGAATTGTTTTTGCATTGGCGATGACATTGTCGCCCCGTACACCATCACCTCGCGTGATGGCTTTAGTGAGGATACCATTTTCGTAAATCAAGCTTATAGAAACACCATCAAATTTTAATTCGCAAAAATATTCGTAGGCTTCGCCCTCCAGTCCTTTGGCAACGCGCGTGTCAAAGTCTTCTAATTCTTCCTTGGAATAGGTATTGCCCAATGAGAGCATGGGGTACCCATGGGTAATATTTTCAAACTCTTTGGTGATTGTGCCGCCCACGCGCTGGGTGGGTGAGTCGGGCTGCTTTAGTTCGGGGAATTCGTTTTCGAGGTCGCCTAGTTTCTTTAATAATTGATCGAACTCATAATCTGAAATCTCAGATTTATTTTTCTGATAGTATAGTTCATTGTGGTGATTGATCTGATCAATCAAGTCTTGAATTTCCTTTTTTGCTTCGGTGGAAGACATTGGACGTTTGATAAGCAGCGAAGTTAAAAAAACTTCTCAAACTTATTTGTTGACCACAATTTTTGACGTGAATCTCAGTGCGCCTCCAGTCACGGTTACGATGTAGACACCCGATGGGATAGTTGGGCTTACATCAAATAGCCATTTTTGCTTCACAGCTTCAAGCTGTTCTTGAAAAACAGTATTGCCCATTAAATCTACTATGGAGATGTGCGCGGATTCTTCTTTCCAATTGTGGAGTTGTAGATTCAGTTGGTTCCCAACGACCGGATTAGGAAAGATAGAGATTCGGGTTGCCTTTTTATCAATAGCAATTGAGCGGGTGTCTGAAAAGGTTTGGGGCTACCGAAGTCTACTTGCCGAAGACGATAATAAGAAACGCCATCGAATGGATTGGTGTCGGCAAATGAATATCTCTGGGTGAGGGTTGTCGTTCCAAAGGCTTTTACTTTCCCGATGGATTCGTACTCAACGCCTTCTTTTGATCTTTGTACTTCAAAAAAATCAGCATTGAGTTCACTAGCAGTTGTCCAGGTAGCCACTACATTTTCTCCGCTTAGGCCAACGTCAAACGGGTAAGTTGTACAGGTAATGGAGTAGATAAGCTTACGCTTCCAATCGTAAAGTAGTTGCCATTTGCCAGGGTTACATTTGTTACGGTGAAGATATTTCCGGCTAATGTTCCCGTCAACGCGGTTGTTCCAGCATTGAACACGCCATCCGCATCGACAATCAGCCGAAGGTCAGCTTGGAGTTTAGCTCCCGGTACGGTCGATAGATCAATGTTAACGGTAACAGGCCCAACACTATTAACATTCGAAACTCTCCATACACGGCCTAATCTTCTCAAAACAGGCGATTGCACGTCAACGGTATTAGGAACTGTGACACTCCCATTATTGCTTCCCCAGATGAGAAAACTTAAATCGCTTGCCAGCGAAGCGATTTGAAGATTGACCATTGAACCCGTGTTTACACTTTGACTATTCAATTGAAGTAATGACGAAACATCATCTCGCCCCAACCCGGCAACGTCTGTGCTAAAGCCGCTATAGCTTGATGCAGAGGGGAAAATGATTGAAAGGTTAGAAGCAAGATAGTCGGTAGCAGTCGCTTGGCTTAACGATACACCATACTTTACAGCAAGGTAGGAGTTGATTCGAGTTCTTTCGTTGGTTGTCAGGTTGCGGGTATAAAGAATGAATTCAGGAAGATCACCCACTAAACCCACATTTGTGGTTGCATGATTTCCTAGCTTTAAGTTTGGCAATGTCATTGGACCATCTGCATCGGCCAGCGTGCTTTCGATAGAACCGTTGTAGGCGATTCCATATTGCACGTTGTAGTTTCGATACATGTTTACCAACTGAAAAGTCGAAGTGTTAATGTTGGAAGTGGTAGCCACTCCACCTAATCCATTGTTTGCATCATTTCTTTTTTGATACCCAAACTTCGTTCCGCTCGCTTTTAAACCAAATAATGCATTCGTAGCGGTTGTTCGATCCATAAAGTAAGACCCATTTCCGTCATTCACTGATCCCGTAGTGTTAATTGCCGTTGGTCTGATGGAGAAAAAAACTTCTAAACTACTTGAGGACGAAACACCCATCGCACCAAAATCTAAACTAGAACTTGCCACCGAATAGCGGATCACCGGATTAGAGTTAACCGAATTGGTCAGAAAAGTTGGCCGGTTGCCACTCGTTGCTTGAGAGACGTTGTAGCTGGCAGAGCCCTGAAAGTTATTCCATTGCTGTACTGTCTGTCCGTTGGTGGCCAAAGTGACGCCCGCATTCAGATACGCTCCGTTATCAGCTCGGAGCCAGGCTGTAGGCCCACTCACTCCGCCCGGTCCTGGAATAATGTCAGTTGCAATTGAAAAGTAAGTCCCATCTGCAAGCGTAATACCTGAGAAATTCACTACGTTACCCAATATCGTTCTTGTCGCTGTAGAGGCTGTAGCCGTACTCATATCGCTTGACGTGTTTGTCAATAATGCGAATCGGCTGGTATTTGTAAGATCTATACCCAGTCCTGTCAAATCAAAACTGAGTGTGACCGTGCCCACACTTCCGGTTGCTTTGGCTCTCCACACTCTACTTAGGCGATTGATATAGGGTGCAGGCACATTTGTTGAATTGGTAATCGTTGGGGAGTCGTCACCCCACATCAAAAAATTTCCATTTGTCAAGGTTGATGGACTAGATACCGAGAGTACACTTAAGTTATTCTGACTTTGTGAAGATGCCTGCAGTAGTGCCGATCCATCATCTTGACCAATTCCTGCGATATTGTTGTTGTATACAGCGTGTGAAGTCGTAGCTGGATAAATTGTTGCTCCTGCAGATGACAAGTAGTCTTTGCCGCCACCAGACTGATCTAGTGTTACTCCATACTTTATCGCCAAGTATGATTCTATCTGTTGTCGCTGTGTGGTTGTCGGGAAGTTATTGTACATGATTACTTCAGCCAAGTCACCATTGAGTCCTCCATTTGCCGTGGAAGCATGCCTACCAATTCGCAACGTTGGACCGGTAAGATTTCCACTGTCATCCCCACTCGTTCCATCACTTTTTCCATTGACAAAGAGCCCATAGGCTGTTCCAAATTGCCGGTAATGATCTGCGATAACAAATTGCGATGACGCGGCTGAAATTGTTGAAATAGGGCCTCCAAGCCCTGAGCCATCATCGTTCCTTTTTTGAAGCATAAATTTGTCCGTATTGACAATTTTCAAGCTCATCAAATTATTTGTGCCACTTGTTCGATCCATTAAATAAGAGCCTGCTCCGTCATTTGCAGCGCCAGCGGTAAATGAATTCTGCTTGAAGACCAGGAAAAAAATCCAGCTGTTTGTTGTGCTAATGCCAGGGGCTGCCAATCCGTCAATAAACTGATCGGATGAAAACCGAAGTGCGGGATACCCATTGATTACTGTATTATTGAAGACTGGCTTATTGCCACCTGTTGTTTGTCGTGCATTATTTGAGATGGTCGATTGATCGTTCCACTGCTGCACCGCAGTACCATTGGCAACAGCAGGTGTTACACCTTGTCACTAAAAACTCCTGAGTTGGCTTTTAGCCACCAGCGAAGATTGGTAGACACGCCACCTGGCGACTGTGCAAAGCCATGGAGAAGCGAGGCTAAAAGGAACAGTAAAACGATGACTGAGATTCTCATTAGAGCAAAGATATTGAAAATCAGCAGCTTGAGAAAACGAATATTTTCTAGATGTTGGTTAACTGAAGTATTTGTGAAGTTGCTAAGCCCGCTGTTTCAGTTCGTAGTCGGTTTTCACCAAGGCTTACTTTTTCAAAGCCAGATTGAAGTGCAGCATTCAATTCTTCATTTCCAAAATCACCTTCCGGCCCGATCAATACCAGATAGCTCTTGTTCGGTTTAGCCATCGCTTTGAGGTGTACTGGGTTGGAAGAGTCCACATGACCAATAAATCTCTGATCTGCCGGTTGCTTTAGTATTTCGCTGAATGGCCGTAATGGATGGAGCATGGGCATCCATGCTTGTTGTGACTGTTTCATGGCGCTTATTGCAATCTTTTCGATTCGTTCCAGGTTGAGCACCCTGCGTTCTGAGTTTTTGGAAAGGATAAAACTGATCTCATGAACACCAATTTCTACTGCCTTTTCAACAAACCACTCGATCCGATCCGCATTTTTGGTGGGAGCAATCGCTATATGTATCCTGAAGCTCTTTGCTGGAATTTTTTCGTAGTTGTTGATTTTGAACACACACTTCTTCGAATCAATTGAAATAATTTGACCTTGATAAAAAACACCTTTGCCATCGGTAATTTTAATATCGTCACCTGCCGACATTCTCAAAACGCGAAAAGCATGGTATGATTCTTCAGCAGTCAGGTGATTGATTCCTTCGGAAACCGCGGGTTGAAAAAATAAATTCACCGGCTGAAATTAAGCCTTATTGGAATTATGAATAAGCAGCTTGTAGACGATTCATAAGCGAGACGTATTCTGTCATCGCCTGATCTTTGGAAAGGCCCTTTTTGTTTGCCCATGCGTCAAATTTCGCAATGGCCTTAAAGTCAAAACCTCCCGGACGATCTCCACTCACATCGCCATCAGTTGCCTGTTTGAAGAGTGCGTACAAATCCAAAAGTTCTTCATTCGAAGGTCTCTTGGTTAATTCTTTTGATTTTGAAACTGCTGCGTTAAAGTCGTCTATCAGCGCCATAATTTTTGTAAATAAAAAAGTCCATGGTCAATTGACAATCGACCATGGACGTTGAGAAATTATCTTTTTCCGATAGGTACGTAAGTCCTCAGATTCTGGCCAGTATATATTTGGCGAGGACGACCAATAGGTTCTTTGTTTTCACGCAATTCCTTCCACTGGGCTATCCATCCAGGAAGGCGACCCATGGCAAACATAACCGTGAACATGTCCACTGGAATACCCAATGCCCGATAGATGATTCCAGAGTAGAAATCTACGTTTGGATACAATTTGCGCTCGATAAAGTAAGGATCTCTTAAAGCTACTTCCTCGAGTTTTAGCGCAATATCTAACACAGGGTCATTGACACCTAGTTTTCCCAGTACCTCGTCCGCGGTTTGTTTGATGATCTTCGCGCGCGGGTCGAAGTTTTTATAGACACGATGCCCAAAGCCCATCAGGCGGAAGCCGCTGTTCTTGTCTTTGGCTTTGTTGATCCATTTTTCAACATCTCCTCCATCTTTCTTAATGGCTTCTAACATAAGGATAACCTCCTGGTTGGCACCTCCATGTAAAGGTCCCCAAAGGGCGTTGATCCCCGCAGAGATAGAAGAATAGATGCTAGCCTTTGATGAACCAACGATCCGCACGGTTGAGGTAGAGCAGTTTTGCTCGTGATCGGCATGTAGAATCAATAGTTTGTCGAGGGCACTGGCTACAATCGGATCTACCTCGTAATGTTCGGCCGGTAAGGCATACAACATTTTTAGAAAGCGAGAGCAGTAGTTGAGTGAATTGTCTGGATAGTTCACCGGGTGGCCCATTGCGTTTTTGTAGGCCCATGCAGCAAATGTTGGCATCTTGGCCAACGACCGCACGATGCTTAGGTAAACACCTTCTGCGGATCGGTTAGGATCTAGTGATTCCGGATAGAAAGCTGTTTGTGCGCAAAACATGGAAGCCAAAACACCCATTGGATGGGAAGAAGAAGGGAACCCATCTAATATCTTTTTGATATCCTCGTGCACCATGGTATGGCGTCTGATGTCATCGGAGAACTTGTCCAGCTGGTCTTTGTTGGGCAATTCCCCAAAAATCAATAAGTAGGATACTTCCAAAAAGCTAGACATCGATGCCAATTCCTCAATGGAGTATCCCCTGTGACGAAGGATTCCCTTGTCGCCATCCAAAAAGGTAATGGCACTTTTAGTAGCGCCCGTGTTTTTATAACCGAGGTCCAGAGTGATGGCGCCAGAATCTTCCAATAGTGTACTAATATCTACTGCTATCTCATTCTCGGTACCCTCTACTATTGGAAGTTTATACGACTTTCCATTAATAATCAACTCAGCTGTTTTCGCCATAAGAATATTGTTTATGCTTCGGTTTTAAAGATAAAGGGAAGAGTTAGTAGAAAAAAATAGTCTTTGATATTTAGTTGTTACCCAAGATTAGCGGCATGCCGTCTTTGCCTGAACCCACCACAATCACCTTTGAGTTGGGCGATTTAGAGAGCTCTAAGGTCGCTTCAATGCCCCTCATTTTTAGCAGTTTGTCTGTCAAACTGTTGTTGATGATATTATTTGCCCTTGATTCACCTTCGGCAGCAATCCGCTTACGCTCCGCCTCACTCTTTTCTTTATCTAGGCGATATTGGTAGGCCAGTGATTCCTGTTGTTGTTGTAGCTTGTTTTCGATGGCTGCCTTGATTTGTTCGGGCAAAGTAATGGAACGAATCAGTACTGCCGTAGCTTTCACGTTATTGGTGTGTAGAATATTTTCCGTTTCCGTGGTAATTGCTGTTTCAACTTCAGCCCTTTTGGTAGAATAGATTTCCTCGGCAGTATACCTACCCATCACTTGACGGACCGTTGACCGAACCTCTGGAATAACCAACACATTTACATAGTCTTTGGTGAATTGCTCATGTATAAAGCCAATTTTATTGGGAACAGGGTAGAAACGAACCGTAATATCCACATGGATCGACAGACCGTTTTTGTCCAACACATCCATGTTTTCATCGGAAGAGGTTTCGTTCACCTTGTAGGTTGCTACTTCATTCCAAGGCATTTTCAAGTGAGTTCCGGGTCCTATCACATCTGTTTTGTCAAGACCTTTGCCAAATGGGTAAAAGATGATAGCTCGCTCGGTGGCAGCTACATTGTAAAAAAGGCTTGACGACAGTGCCAGCAGTACGAAAAAGGCAATGATGCCCACAATGATAAATGGAAGCTTACTGTTATTCATGGTAGTTGGTTATTAGTTATTTATTTTCTGTTTTGTTTTCGTCTCGTGGCAGTCCAAGTAGTTTTCCGATGATCAGCATACCATAAAGGCCTCCCCAAACTGCTTCCAAAATGCTAATATTTCGAATTAGTCGACTGGGCTGCAGTCCGGAGTCTACTCCTCCTAGTATGCTAAAGCTGTAAGTTACACATTCAGCGTAATTTGGAAGGCCTAATTCGATGGCAACACCCAGGCTTCCGGGTTTGGCGACAGATATCAGATCGAATAAACTGCCAAACGATATTCCGATCATCAGGAATATGCAGGCCGCACCCCAAAGCTTGTCGGGTGTCATATGACTTCCCGAAAACAGGTCACGTATTGCAAAGCTGATCACTGTTACTTCAATTGGAAAAAGAACACCATGGAGCGTTAGTAAATAGGCTTGGCGGTTGGGTACCTGAATGAGTTGATAGTATGGAAACTCAACCAAAATACCAGTTATGATCACAAGGATTAATGCGACCAAAATGGCATTTAACACAATTCGATTGTCCGTGAAATTTCGGAGCAAATCCCATTGTAGAAAAGCATAAACGGCTCCAAAGAACGAAAATATTGAAATGATCAGCTTAGAGGCCTCACTCTTTGAGTCGGCTAACAGCGGCTCTGACAGAACTAATCCAAATGATACAATCACCACTTGAATCAGCACAATCCTGCGGTAGTCCTTGGTTTTCTCTCGTAATTGATCTTTATGCGAGAGAAGGCTTTTCAAACTGAATAAAGGCATTGATGCGGTTTGCTCAAAAGTATATCTTTTTGGGCGTGGATTTGCCATGTCGATGGCAGTGATTTTTTGAGGTTAAGAAGTTCATTTGCCGCTACTGAATGAAGGTCATAAAAAAAGCGATACACAAAGTATCGCTTCTTCTATTCGAATAAGTCTTTCTAGTTTGATCCTCCCATTCCCATATCTCCACCATTGCTTTCGGGTGCAGGAGTAGGTGCCGGTGGTGGAGTAGGCACTACCGCAACGACCACTGGTTTGGGAGCGGGCGCAGGTTTTGGCTTAGGCGCAGATTTTTTCTTGGCTGCCGCTTTTTTTACTACTTTCTTTGCTACTTTTTTCACAACCTTTTTGGCTGCCTTTTTAGCGGATTTTTTAGCCGCTTTTTTTACTACTTTCTTCACCGCTTTTTTAGCTGATTTCTTGGCTGGTTTTGCCTTCTTTTTTGCTGCCTTCTTTGCTTTTTTTGCCATAGCACAATGAGTTTAGAGTGGGTTTTTTTTTCTGGTTTACGGGGCTACATTCTTTAGCCTGTTAAAGTTAAAGAAAGTTTGAGTCGATAAACAAGAAGTTTGAGAACAAAATGGGAATGTTTTTTCAATCTACATGGGTTGGAATTTTCTCCTGCTCCTTTTTATGGAGCCGTATGTCCCATAGTAGTGAAACTTGAAGGAAGTCTTTTCCCGTTTCGTCCACCAGTTTATAGTCGAATTGGTGTAGGTAACCTGCTTGCAATCCAATGTTTTTTGAAAGCTGATAGCCGAACCCCACGTACGTGCGAATCCGCTCAAAGTAAGCAGGCGTATCAGTGAAGAATAGCTCACCGCTTCCCGAAAAATACCAAACCTTGGGCTCAATTTTAAGCCCATTCAATGGGATTATGGCTTGCATTCGATACCTGAATCGGTTTCGATATCCGTTTTTTGTAAAGCGCTGTTCTGCCCGGTAGCGGTGCTCAAATTTGATGCGGTGCAGATATTGACTCATACTCATTTGCTCGAAAAGCCTTACTTCATCACTGGCCTTTGGCGTAAGGAAGTCTCCGCCTTCCTGGTAAGTGTCATACTTGCCTGCTGCTACAGCGAACGAAAAATTCTTGTCGAGTGCGTAACTCACCCCACCCTTTAATTCGTGGTAGTGAAAGTTGTTGTAAAACTGAAGCGACCGAATCTGACCTTCTGCGAAAACACCCCACTTATCCGAAATGGACGCTTTGGCGCTTAGGATATTCCAAGATCCTAAGCCCGATTGTGCGTTCGTGATCGAAGGGGACAAAACAACTATAACAAAGAGGAGTAAATGCTTTTTCAAAATATCAATTATTAAGGTTTATTATTGGCCACTGGACTCTTCCAAATAAATCCATCTATCACATAATGCGTAATCTGCGGAAGCGAAAGCAACGGAACTAAAATCGAAACCACCCACGCAGAAGGTCGCGGTAGACCTTGGAAAAATGGAAAGATGTTGGGGTGATCTTTCCAAATCAATATGTCCCAGAGAGTTTCCTCCAAATAAGCAAGCAATAAAAGGCAACCGATAAACACTCCAATTTGCCTCCACGGAATTGTCAAGCTAAATACCTTTTTCTCACGGTGACCATAAAGCCAAACCAACGCCATGTAAGGTATTCCATGAGCTACAACGTTCATCAACGTAAAGGTAAGATCGCCTTTGGCAGTAATAATACCAACATACCATGAAGCATACGTGCCCAACATCACCAAGTTTTTTGGAACATTGAACTGATGGGATTTGATTGAAATGGCCGCTTCTTTGGCTACGTAAATGGTCAATATCAGCAAGTAAACCACTGCCAACCCTACTGAAATTGGGGCGATAAATGATAAATCAAAAAAATCACCCGCAATAAACCAACTTAAATCGCTTGTTCGGTGAATGTGCCAATACAACAATGGATATAAAGTAGCTGCATAAATGCTTGCCATATCAATCGTTTTGTTCAATCGGTTTTGAGTTTCTTGACGGGCATATAACCGCATGAAACCGTATTGCTGCCGTACAAAATGAAAAACTGCCATGTAGGCAAGTATTCGCCAAAAAAATAGGGCATCAATAAAATGCAAAACAGTACCGATCGCCAAGGCTGCAATCGGGATGATCACCAAGTGTGTCCGGTATTTTTTCAATAGCGAGGGTTCCCAGTAAAACCGGAACGTGGTGCTGTATACATGTGAAACGTCAATACCCAAAACCAACACAAGCAGCCAAATGGTTGAGACATTGTTGGCAGTGGCGAAATACGATTGAAAGAAAAAAAGCAACACCAAGGGCGCCAGCGGTGGCAGTAAAATGAACCACGTTTCGATGCGTGCATTGCCCAACCAAGGTTGTTTGCTTATCCAACTCATACCGTTTGCAAAACTTGTTGGGCGGCTAAGTTACCCCAATAGAATGCCTCTTCAAAAATCGAAATTCCACTTAAATCAGAATGCGCGAAAAATACTTTGTTTTGGATAGATTGCTGGGCTGCCGTACGCGAACCTCCAAAAATGAAATGAGGCGGTGGGCTGATCATTCCGTGGCCCCAAATCCAAACTAGTGCTTCTTCAATTGAGTTTTCTATTTGTGGATGTGGTTTTTTTAGGTCGCTAAGGATGCTATCTGTCCAGTTTTGCCATGTGTAGGCTTGGTATTTTTTGCGAGTATCCCCATACGGCATTTCTGCCAAGGGTCGGTAGTAGGTCAATACCTTTTTTTCGAGTGACTGATGTAGTTGCTGATGGTTGGCATGCACATATCCTAACGAATCGCCTTGATAAATAACATTATCCCAAGCGAGTGCCTCACCACGTTTTTCATTGAGTTTGCCTGCGACGGTTAGATTGGCTACCATCCACGGAGCATATTGAAAATCGGCAGTCGCTAGCGCGCGGGTTGGCTTGATTAGATATTGGTTTATGAATTGAGGTGTAGCCATGATTACTTGATTCGCCAAGATGGCCTCATACTCATTTTTAGATTGGTTGAAGTAACTGATTTTTACCTGCTGGTTATTTAATTCAACACTGTTTACGAGACATTCGGTTTGAATTTTTTCTTTCACCGGTTGTTTCAATTGGTCTACCAACCATCCGTTTCCTTCCGGCCAAGTCAAGACCGTATCATTTGCGACTTGAGATCCTTTTCCTTTTCGGGACGCAAAATAATGAATGCCCGCCCAAGCAGACGTATTGGCGGCCGCAGCTCCAAAATCATCGCGACAACAATAGTTTACGTACCAATGCAAATAAGAAGATCGAAAGTTGCTTTCTTGGAGCCAAGTCTCCATCGAAATCAAATCAAGTTTTCTGAAGGCAAAGTCAGCAGATGACTCAGCTACCGGAATCGTAAACGCAAAACGTTGATCGCGGCCAACTTTGTTGCGAAAATCGTCCATCATCGCTAGAAATCGAGTAATCTCATCTTGGTCTTTAGCTGGAACTCCGTTATGAGGAATGAGGCCCTCTTGCCAGTGCTCATTAATGTAGAGCCGCTCTTTTGGGTCGAAGCATAAGTAGAGTTCGTTGAAGACGGGTAATTCGTTTTCAAAATGAGTGATCACGTTCACCTCTTGTAAAAATTCAAGCAGTGGCTTATTCGATAGGTTTGGCAATGGCAAATAGTGTGCCCCCCATGGATATCTACTCACCGGATTTTCACCACTGATCGAATTTCCACCAGCGTGTGCGTCAAGCTCTAGAAGTACAAAGTCTGCCGATTGCTTTTGCAATTGACGCGCAGCAGAAAGTCCTGCAATTCCTCCACCAATAATCACTACATCGTGGCGAGATGTAATGGGTGGATTTGAAAGGGAAGGCGTTCTCAACCGATGCCCCATCGATGAGTTGGCGCCAACAATTTGTCCTTTGATAGGTTGAGTGGTGGGCTGACAAGAGGAAAGACTTTGTAGCAGCAAACCGGAAGACGCTGCTGCGAAAGACTCACGCAAAAAATCTCTTCTCGAAGCCATGTTTATCGAGTGTATTCTTGCCACTCCTTCTCAAATGTGTTGACCAATGCCTGATTATGCAAGAAATTTATTTCTGATTGAACTTGTTGCATGTCGGGTGGAAAGTGGCAAAGTTGCGCAAATACGTCAGCGTTGATGAAACGCAATTGAGCGGGATACTTTTCTGCGGGTTGGAATTTATTTTTCGATAATAGCACAAAACCCCATTCGCCAAAAGAAGGCAGGTAACAATGATAGGGCTTTGTCTTAAATCCAGCTGATTCGATCGTGGCATTGATAATCCAAAATGACTTGCGCGCCACAAAGGGAGAAGTGCTCTGCACCACCGCACATCCATCCGGAGCGATCACTTTGGCCAATTGGCGGTAAAAAGTTTGGGTGTACAACTTGCCGATGGAATAGTTGGACGGATCTGGAAAATCGATGATGATAAAATCAAATTGTTGATTCGTATCCTTTATCC
>JABFSY010000016.1 GCA_013140395.1 Cyclobacteriaceae bacterium | reverse complement strand
CATACAAGTCGTCATTCAACCTGGATTAACAAGTGTTTCAATTTGTGCTGATGGACCTGTGACACTTGATAAATGCGGTATTAACAGCCCTTCTTTTGGAAATTGTACTGAATCGAATACCTCAAATTATAGCCCTACAGTATTTACGGCAGTCGCAAATGGGCCTGCAAATTATTTCAGTTGGGAATACAGCGACTTAAATGGTCAATGGATTTCATTTGGTAACGGCACGTCAAGCACACAAGCCCCTTCGGTATTTGGCTTTTACGGTCTGTCCGGAAGTTACCAAGTCAGGTGTAAGGTCGGGGATGCTTGTTCAAATCAAATTGTATCGAACACCATTGATCTTTATTTGTATAGCAGCGCCTCAAATTGCTTCGGATTTCAAATTGACTAGACTATGAGAATATTTCTAACCATCCTATTTCAATTGATTGCATTAGTGCTAGCTGCCCAAGCAGTTGAAGTCGTTGAAAATAAAGACATTACCAATCAAACCATAAATGGAAAGTCGTATGAATATACGGGACAGATTCGGTTGATTCCACCTTTTACATTTTCAGCAACCTCGCAAAGCACTTTTTTTTGCAGACCTTTTACAGTACAAAACATCCCACCCACTTTAAGCAAGAATTTTGTTCGCACTGAGGCGATTCTAGTTTCAGGAATCACCGCGGAAAATGCGATCTCTGCGCTGCCTGTACAAAGTAAATCCACTGAGTATAGTTACCTCGATGGCCTGGGCAGGCCCATCCAATCGGTAGTAGTACAAGGTAGCCCAAGTATGTTAGATGTGGTTAAGCTGCAAAAGTATGATGGCTTTGGCCGCCAACTTCAGGAATTTCTATCCTATGCAACGAGTAACCTAAAAGGAGCATATAGGCCTAACGCGGAGGATGAAGAAAGGAATTTTTACAAGACTACGCCTCTCGTTAGTTGGGATGATGAACCTTACAAATTAAATGAGTATGACAACTCTCCGCTTAACCAAATGCGCAAGTCATTCGGTGCTGGTAAAGACTGGCATGTAAACGGAAAAGCATCCGAAAGTAAGACGTTGATCAGTACCGCCAGCGATGCAGTCAGATACTTTACATATGTAGGTGCAAGCACCACCTATCCCTATTACAATGTACCCGCGCTAAACGGCACTTATCCAGCCAACACGTTAATGGTTGAAGAATCTAAGGATGAAGAGGGTCAGATTAAACGGCTTTATAAGAATTTTAAGGGTCAAACCATTTTAAGCCGAGTAGGCGATGGCGCAACTTGGTTTGATACGAATTATGTATTCGACTGGGAAGGCAATGTATTTTGTGTAATTCCACCAGAAGCATCGGCAAAGTTGAGTACGGCCTCAAATTATGAAACTGCAAGTGAGTCCGATAGATATACATTTTTGTTTTGGAACGCATTCATATACGAATATGACAACTATCAGCGAGTAGTTGGGAAACATGTACCTGGTTCTGGTTGGACACGAATGGTTTATGATAAATGGGATAGGGTAGTGGTTACCTATGATGGTGTACTTACCCCTTATCCACAAAACCAACAATGGCAATTCACCAAATACGATGAATTTAATCGTCCTATAATTACGGGTCATATCTACAGACCAAAATCTACTGCAAGAGAGGCAGTTCAGGCTGAAGTAGACGCCTACTACAATTCTACATCGTATCGCTTTGAAGTAAGGCAAAACGATGCGACAGGGTACACACAGGCGCGCACGTTTCCTCAAAATCCCAATGAAGCTGATTTGCTTAGTGTAACTTATTACGATGACTATGCTTTTACAGGGTACACCAGTTGGGATGCTGAGGGAAAAAACTATTCTTTCAGGCAAGAAAATAATATAACTGGGGGGCCAACATTAGCGACCGGACCGTCAGGTGATCCTGATGCTCCATTAGTTACGTCTATCTACAAAGGCTACACGACTGGTAGCAAAGTGCGTGTAGTGGGTGACACGCGTTGGCTCAATAGTGTAACTTATTATGACAACAAGTACCGCGTTGTTCAAACCATCACCGAGAACCACCTCAACGGCACCGACCGCCTCTCCAGCGAAATAGATTTTGCCGGCCGCATCAAACAAACGCTACGTACACATACAACTTCAGCAGGTAGTTTTACGCTGCTGGAAAAATACGATTACGACCATACCGGCCGCCTACTCAAAACATGGCAAACATTAGATGGTGCCCCTCAACCTATTTTGGTAGCTGCACAAACCTATAACGAGGCAGGCGAAGTAGTAGAGAAGAACATTCACTCGACCGACAACGGCATTAATTTTTTGCAATCGGTAGATTACCGCTACAATATCCGCGGCTGGCTCACCAGCATCAACAACAGTTCGCTTACCAACGATGGCGTGCTTAATAGCGATAAAGTAAATGACAACGCTGACATCATGGGCATGGAACTTCTTTATAACACATCCGTTCGTGTCAATGGAGCCGACAGCCGCCAACTGTGGAACGGCAACATTGGTGCCATCAAGTGGAAGACCACCAATTTAATTGATCCATCCGTAGAAAAAGTATATAGCTATAATTATGATAAGCTCAACCGCTTGCTCACTGCCAACTATGCCACTCAAACAGCGGGCTTGTTTACGGGCGATGTAGGTGCTTACGACAATATTTACAACTACTATGCAAATGGCAATATCAGAGATCAAACACGCTATGGTTTGGTGGGTGGAGCAAAAACAAAAATCGATAATCTCCGATATGAGTACGTTAACAATACCAACACACTTAGGAATGTGAATGATGATGCAATAGGATATACTCAATTTGGCGCCAAGGGCTTTGGCTTTGTAGAGAAAACGTACCTGCCAGATGGTGATGAGTATGTATATGACTCCCGCGGCAATGCCACCCAAGATCTAAACAAAGGCATAGATGTCACCTACAACTACATGAGCATGCCTACGCGGGTCGACTTTAGTGGTGGTAATTACATCCTATACACCTATGATGCACTTGGCGGCAAGTTAAAAGATCAGGTTTATAAAAGTGGATCAACTCCTATCACGCGCGATTACATTGGCGGAGTGCATTATGAAAATAACACGCTTGCTTTTCTTGCCAACAGCGAAGGCCGCGCCATTAAAACAGGCAGCCAGTGGCAATACGAATATTTTTTGCGCGACCACCAAGGCAACACCCTTGCTACCTTTGGCAACCTGAAAGATGCTTCCGTGTACAAAGCGTGTATGGAACCCGAAAAGTCATCGTATGAAGAGAGTACCTTCAAAAATATTTCCAACACTCGCAGGTCGCAAGACTACAATGCAACAACCATAACGGCCGATGTACCAGCGCCCAACAAAAGCATTCTCACCAACGGCATTAATTCTACTATCACGATGGGGCCAGGTATTAGGCTTACTGTAAATACTGGTGACCGTATAAAAATGGCTGTGCAAGCGCGCTCAATTGACCCAGGCATTGGCCGTAATGCCGATGTGATTGTTGGAAGTTTGGTAGGCATTGTTACGGCTGGCTTTGGGATTACGCCAGGCGAGGCAGCATACACTGGGTTTAATAACAACCTAGATGGTCTCGCTGGCACTATTACTACCTACAACAGCACTTCACCCAAGGCATACCTCAACTATATACTGTTCAACAGCAGTTATACCGGCTTACCGCAGTTTGGTTATGTCCCTGTTCCTGAAAATACCACTACAAGTTTTCAAAAACTGGAAATGGATATACCCATACCCGCTGGCTATGCCAATGGCTATATGTACATCTACACCAATAACGAGAGCAACTACAACGTGTATTTTGATGAGGTGTGCATCTTGCACGAAAAGACCGCCAATGCTCTGCAAGTAACTCAGCTCAGCGACTACTATCCCTTTGGCCTTGGCTTCAATGTGTGGAACAAAGGGAGTATTAAAGCCAACCGCTACCTCTACCAAAAGCAAGAATTGCAAGACGATCTGAGCTATGACGAGTACCAATACAAATACCGTATGCACGACCCCGCCATGGGCAGGTTCTTGAGTGTAGACCCACTCTCTGAAGAATATATGTACAACAGTACGTATGCATTTAGCGAGAACAGGGTGATTGATGGGGTTGAGTTAGAGGGGAAGGAGTTTCAATCTGTGTTCGTTCCATTTGCATCAACCTATAGTTCGTATTTACAAAAAAGTGATGGGCAATATGGAGCTGCAGCGTGGAATATGTTTTCAGACTGGGCGACCAGGCCAAGCCAACTTATGAACCAGGGTGCTAGGGATTATTTGAAAAATGAAAATGAGAATAATGACGAAGAATATGCTAGTAATGTTCCTCAAGGTAATCGAAGACTTAGATACCAGTCACAAAAGTTAGAAGCACAAGCAACAATGGCGAAGGGTGTTGCTACGGTTGCTGACAGAGCTCTGTTCGCTCAAAATTTAGTAGGTGGCGCTGCTCAAGTATCGTTTGGCTCGATGCTCAGACCAAACACTCTAGGTTTTGGTTGGTCAAATGCTTCCACCATGGCCAAAAATTCGCAAACGGGAATATACAAACCAGACATTTGGCGTGATATTTCACTTAGGAGGGGTCAATATGTTGTGGGTGGACTTGAAGGGCAATCCAATTTTTATACAACAATAAGCGGGCTTAACCGCTCAGGATTTATAAAACAGGATCTATGGCGTGGTCTTCAAGTGGCGGAGTCTTCAAATGTAAATTACCCTGGTTATAGAAGCCTAGTAGGTTTATACGAAGTTACATATACTCAGCCGGCTGCGTTTGGAATAACCAGAGCTAATCCAACGTTAGGTTTAGGTGGGTATCCACAATTATTCATTCCAGAGTATCAAAATTTAAAACTTATCACTACACTTCCTTTAAGATGATAGATCTCAATTTTTCGACCGGTGTGCTGCAAATTGATCGAATTTTATTGCACCCTCACAAGACTTTAGATAGTTTAAAAGAGTCGGCTAATAATTATCCTTTAACGCATCGGCTGACAAACGATTTCTATTCGTCTTACTCAATTTCAAACGTGTGTTCAGGCGAATTTTCCCTATTCTTTTTCTTCTTTAAGAATGAATTAAATTCGGTTATGATTCAATTAGGTCAAAATTATGACTTTCCACCATTTGAGATTTCTGATGAGGAAAAATCAATACTTAGAGAAGTAATTTCATCAATTGGAGGTGAAAACAAATATGAATGGGGAAGTGTTGAATTAAGTGAAGATAGAAAGGGAGGCATTTTATCGATTCTAATTAAGTATAATTAGAACCTTCTTCACATAGGAGTCTCTTGCCTCGAGAGGACTCGCGTGTGATGAACAGCAAAAGGATATCTAACAGAATAGTTGAAGGCAAAGGAAAGGGTGAATGAGGAAATAGCTATAAAGTTAAACTGAGCCTTTAGTGAGCCTAGAAAAGTATCTAATAAAATAGCGAAAAAGCAGAAAACAGTTGAAAGACGTAGTAACAAACGTGCACAAAATTCGAAAAACATAATGAAATACTTAATTTTAGTTTCGATAGTCGTAAGCTCACGCGCCTATTCGCAAAAATCCTTTTTTGGGATAGATGCCGGCATTAATCTATCCAACCAGCGCACTAGCGCTAGATCCAATGGAAAAGTTAATCAGGTAGCATTTGAACTGACAGCAGCAAGGTTAACTGTTGGTATATTTTATCAACAAAGCATTTCAAAGATGTTATCAGTCAGATTAGGAGCAAATTACAATGGTCTTGGCTTTAGAGATGAAGATATAAAATCTTACGGTCCTATTTACGGTTTTTCTTCTACGGATATCGATTACGTCACTTTTCCTGTCAACCTTATTTACCAAGCCAATCCGCACTTTAGGGTAACTATAGG
>JABFSY010000296.1 GCA_013140395.1 Cyclobacteriaceae bacterium | reverse complement strand
CACTGGTGTTTCAAACTGAAAAACAACTAAAGGAGTTTGGTGACAAACTTTCGGAAGGAAATAAATCAGCCATCAATGGTGCATTGATTAAGTTGAAAGAAGCTCACGCTAGCCAGGACCTAGCTGCGATTGACACAGCAATGAACGCACTCAATACGGCTTGGACCGCTGCTTCACAAGAGATGTACGCACAAGGTGGACAGCCAGGTGCAGGGGCGCAACCGAATGCAGGAGCTGATGCCAATACAGGCGCAGGAAATACCACAGGCGGAGCAGACGCGCAAGATGTGGAATATGAAGAAGTGAAGAAGTAAATGATCTTCTAATCAAACAGGAAAAGGCCCATTGAAAGATGGTCCTTTTTTATTTACTCGAAGTTTTTCCTCTATTTAACAGGAGTTCCCAGATTAATTCCACGTCTGCGTTTTATATTTGCCTCCCTTAATTCATACCTGTATGTTAGTCGTAAAATTTGGTGGCACCTCGGTAGGCAAACCCGAGCGGATGAAAAAGATTGCTGAACTGGTGCAGGGAATGCCAGGAAAAAAAATCGTTGTGCTTTCCGCATTGAGTGGAACAACGAATACGTTGGTGCGCATTGGAGAACACTTGTTCGCCCAACGCCAAACCGGGGCGCAGCAGGAGATTGCAGAACTGGAAAATCATTATTTACAGTTCATTAAAGAACTATATTCATCTACAGCCTATCAGGCAATTGGGCAAGAGATTGTAAGCCGTTACTTCAGTCTTTTTCGGTTACTGGCAGCAGGCAAATTCGATGATCGCAGCTACCGCGAGCTACTCGCCCAAGGTGAGTTAATTTCTACAGAGCTCTTCTATCACCACCTGCAAGAAAAAAAGATCGCAGCCCGTTTACTGCCTGCTTTACACTTCATGTCGATTGATGAAAACAACGAACCAGAATTAGAAAAAATAAGTGAGCGCCTGCAACCAATATTGGCGACCATCCAAGCGGACATTGTCGTTACGCAAGGGTATATCTGCCGCAATAACAAAAACGAAATTGATAACTTAAAGAGGGGCGGCAGCGACTACACGGCTTCATTGATAGGTGCAGCCATACGGGCTGAGGAAATACAAATCTGGACAGACATTGATGGCATGCATAATAATGATCCTCGCATTGTAAAGAAAACCATGCCTATTGCAGAACTTACTTTTGATGAAGCCTCTGAGTTAGCCTACTTTGGAGCAAAAATTTTGCACCCGTCCACCATTGTGCCCGCTCAAAAATATTCTGTTCCCGTAAGGCTTAAAAACACGATGGATGAAAAAGCCCCCGGCACCATCATTAGTGACAAAGGCTCGCGCGGTCAATTCAAAGCCATTGCCGCCAAAGACGACATCACGGCTATCAACATTAAGTCATCACGAATGCTGCTGGCGTATGGCTTTTTGCGAAAAGTATTTGAGGTATTTGAAAAACATAAGACATCTATTGATATGATCTCTACCTCAGAGGTGGCTGTCTCCGTTACAATAGATGAAAGTAACCACCTGGCGCAGATCGTATCAGAGCTTGAAAACCTAGGTACCATTGAGGTAGATAAAAACCAAACCATTATTTGTATTGTTGGCAACGCATTAGCGGAAAAAGAAGCGGTCTTAAAAGAAGTTTTTGAGGCGCTGGCGCCCATCAAGATCCGGATGGTTTCGTTTGGGGGCAGTCATAACAACATCTCCATTTTGGTGGATACTTCACAGAAAGAAAAAGCACTTAACCTCTTGAACGAAGGACTGTTTCATCTTTAAAACCGGCCAAAATTCCGGAAGTGCAAAACCAGCTGCCGTATTTCCTGAAAATGAAATTTCAAACGCACTCGTTTGAGTTTTAATTTTTCCGCCTATATTTACCATAGACCAAACCTAAGGCTATGGAAATCGCAGTCATTATTGTCTTTGTAGTTGGCTACATAGCAATTGCTATGGAGCATCCCATTAAAATCAATAAAACTGCTTCTGCCTTGTTAACGGGCGTGTTTTGTTGGACACTGCACGCCCTGTCTTCGCAGGGCGAACCCGGAAGTGTAACCGCGGAACTCTCTCATCACCTGGCCAGCGTGTCAGAAATTCTTTTCTTCCTGATGGGGGCAATGACCATAGTCGAATTAGTAGATGCCTATCAGGGCTTTCGTATTATCACCGACCGTATCAATACCACCAACCCAAAAATTCTGCTGTGGCTGATCTGTTTCGTCACATTCTTTCTTTCATCCATATTGGATAACCTCACTACCTCGATCGTCATGATCTCCTTGATCAGAAAACTAATCCCCCACAAAGAAATGCGGATGTTCTTTGCCGGGATGATCATCATAGCGGCCAATGCAGGAGGTGCATGGACACCCATTGGAGATGTGACAACCACCATGCTTTGGATTGGTGGCCAAATTTCTACCGTGAACATCATGAAAGTGTTATTTATACCTAGTATCGTTTGTTTGCTGGTGCCCCTACTCTATTTGAGTTTTACGCTGAAGGGCGAATTAGGCGAAAGACAAAATACGGCTCATATGCATACGGATGGCCATGGTGAAAAAGTGAAGGGCAGCACCACTATGTTAATGCTTGGGGTAGGCGCTTTGATCTTCGTCCCAATCTTTAAAACCATCACACACCTACCGCCCTACATTGGTATGCTGATGGGACTCGGAGTACTTTGGGTTGTGTCAGAATTGATCAACCCGCATGCAGACGAGGCTTCACGCAAGCCCTTTACCGCTGCGGGCGCACTCTCACGAATCGACTCATCAAGCGTCTTATTCTTTTTAGGCATATTATTAGCAGTAGGCGCATTAGAATCAATGCACATTCTTACCCACTTTGCTGAAATTCTCGGTTCTACTTTTGGAGATAACCGGATTATCGTGACATTAATTGGTCTATTGTCGGCCGTGGTCGACAACGTTCCATTGGTGGCAGCCAGCATGGGTATGTATAGCTTGGAAATGTATCCGATGGATCATTTGATCTGGGAGTACCTCGCCTATTGCGCGGGTACAGGAGGTAGCATTTTGATCATTGGCTCGGCAGCTGGTGTGGCTGTGATGGGTATGGAGAAAATAGATTTTATTTGGTACCTAAAGAAAATTTCCCTGCTTGCCATGCTGGGTTATTTTGCAGGGGCTGCCGTTTATTTGGCGATTCACCACTTCTTTCTCGCTCAGTAAACAATTTCGTTAATCGCTTCTAATGAGTTTGTCAGTCCAGATTGGCAACATATGGCTGGATGTCAACCACCTCACCGCTTTGGTGTAGCTGCTTTAGCCGGTTCCAAAAAGCTGCGGTATAGAGCTCCTGGTGATCAATAGCAAAACGATCGCGCAAAGGTCCGGCCGGTAATAGGAATTTTACCAACTCCTGAGGAAAAACATCGCTATCATTTACTGCATACCATGGCTCGGCACTCATTTCATCATCATCATCGCGCGCTTTTGGGATGTCTTTGAATGTACATTCAGCGAGTGGCACAATTTCATCGTAGTCATAAAACACGACCCTGTCTTCATTGGTGACGCCAAAATTTTTAGTCAGCAAATCGCCCGGAAAAATATTGCTCATGGCCATCTCTCTAATCGCGTTGCCAAAATCATTAACCGCGTGTTCAGCCTCATCTGCACTCGCCTGCTCTAAGTAAATATTCAAGGGTATCATCTTGCGCTCGACATACACATCCTGAAAGCAAACAATACCCTGCCTTACTGAAACGCTATGCGAGCAATCTGCCAGCAAAAAATCAAGCAGTTGCTGATCAAAATAAGCAAGTGGCAAACCCAAAAATTCGAATCGTTGTGCATCTGCCAAACGACCGACACGATCATGCTTTGCAATAAAAAGATACTTTTCAATTACCTCTTGTCGTGTAACGGATTTCGGTGGTTTAAAATGATCACGGATGATCTTAAATACTAAATCATAGTCGGGCAACGTAAAAACCATCATCACCATGCCCGGTATACCAGGGGCCACCATAAACTGTGAGCGGTGCACTTGTAAATGCTGGTGTAATTTTGCCACCACCAACTCCTTGCCATGCTCCTGGTATCCCAGGTTCATGAACAACTGTGCCTCCGGTTTTGACGGCATTACCTTTAGTAGGAGGTCAACTAAGCCTTTCGGATCGCGTGCCTCTACCAAAAAATAAGAGCGGCTAAAGGCAAAAACATTTTTTAGCTCCTCTTCGGTAGTAAGCAATGCGTTGAGCACAATGCCATTTTCAGAATTAGTAAAAGCAAATAGTAAGGGCTGAACACATTTGCTCACGTTGCCATATCCCAGCAAGTAGGCATGTTTGTTTCGGTAGAAAAGATGCGGATAAAAAAATAAAAGCGTTGACGGATCTGGAATCAATGAATTCATTTTCTCCAGAAGTTTCGAAGAAGTAGCAATCAAATTTTGATCTGAAATCTCAAAATCGATTTTTTGAAGTACGGAAACAAAACCCGTCTGGCAGATCGTTTGATATGATACTGAAATTAAGTCGGGTTCGATATCCTTTTCTGGTGTTGTCGAATTAAACAAAGTGAAGGCGAGATCTCCCTGGAAAAGCATTCTGCCGACCGCATCAAAAAACGTTTTTGCAAGTGTGTCAGAGCCGGTCAACTTTTCAAATTCAGCCCCAGTCTGTTTCCACCATCCTTTGCCGAGGCACCTCGAAACGGACAACTCTCTGACAGCATTTTCAAAGGCCTCCTCGTGCAACAAAATTCTCCTTCTTACCGCTTCACGTTGACCATGCCATTCCTTTTGTAGGAAGCGCTGTTTAGCCTGACTCGTTACTTCATTAAATTCAAAATAAAATTTCTCGACATGCGCGCGAAGAAGGGCAGCCGCATTTTTGGCATCTATCGTATCCGGTTCGTTCACGGATTGCAGTAGTCGCAGTACATAGGATCGCTACTTTCGCCATCCGGAAACAGATTCTCAAGTTGATGATGGCAATGCTGACAGACATGAATGATTGACAGCGTCAATGAAGTAGGATGTTGACAGAGTAGGCAGGGCAAGCCTGCTTTGCGTTCTACGATGTCGAAACCTGGAAAGGAACAAACCGGGCAGACAGAGTTTATTTTATGGATCAGCAAAGAGGTGGCTTTCTCAATTACTTTCATTCGAGTCGGATTGAACATCGCGCGCATATCCGTCTCTGCCTGAACGGCTACACCACTCAATTGAATTTTTCTGAATGTATCTTTCAACGATTGCCAATCGGAAATTCCCTTTTGCAATTTGGTTTCTGTTCTTAAAATAAGGGCATGGGTTGGGAATCCTACTTCAATGGCGAATTCTCTAAGTTCTTTCCACGAAGAGACTTCTTGATGTGTGTAATTGGTGTTAGTTGAGATTTTACTAACTGCAACTTCCAATTGATTTTTCAAATCCATCAACAACAAAACCTCTTCATCGGCCGGAACAAAACCCATTTGTGGGTGTGGACCAAAAGATCCTTCGCTGGCAAGGCCAAGTGTTTCGCCTGATAGCGTGAGCGCTTGCTGAATTTTGAGACGCGCTGTAGCCAGTGGATCAAGTTTTCGTTCCACTTCTCCGGCAAAGGTGCCAAACTGGTCGGTATCAAAATCAGGTAGTACCAGCGGCTCTATTCCTAATTCTTTAAAAAGAGGAGCGATGACCTGCTCCTTTTTGTGCTGAGTAGCGATCACCATTTTCCGGCCGCGAAAAAAAGTCGTTGGTTCGCTTGAAGCTGAATCGGGGAAGTTAGCTATGTTACTGTCCCTGACCAAGTGAGAAAGCTAGTTGGCCATTACAGCGATTAAGGTTCTCTGTTTTTATAATATCCAGACCAAGCGCGTGGACTTGATTGAGCAACGCCAGTACATTTTCATAGCTACTGGGCTGATCCATCTTCTTGGATGTAAAACGGCAGCGCCAAT
>JABFSY010000071.1 GCA_013140395.1 Cyclobacteriaceae bacterium | reverse complement strand
ACCTGAATCTCTACTAATATCTGTTTTAATCCCTGATGATTTTTTTGGATAAGCAAACCGAAGAACTCCTTCTGAACCTAACGATGAAATCGCCTGATTAACCAACATTGATACATCCTCTTTGTTTTTTACAAAGACTAAAAGTACATCTACCGGCCCATCTTTTCTTCCCTCAAAACGGACAAGATCTGAAGGTGCGTTGATGACGGCAACCCTCTTCGCCTCGGTTATCAACAATTTTTTTTCAAGTGCTTTGTCCATAATCTGGCTTCAAGTTAGGAAAAATATGTACGGGGTTTTTCATGTTTCTGCTTAAAGTAAAACGCTGCATTTGAGAATTGGATTGCCGCATTTTATTCTATTTGCAAAAATTTATTACGTGAGATGACACATTTAATTTTGTTGCAGTAACTTACAAGTCATGCGTTCAGAAACCTCAACAATTTATCCCATTCTCGAAAAACTCCCGGTAGCCGTTTTTGAATACACTTATTTTCCGGATGGCCGAAAAGATTTTACCTATATAAGCCCCCATTGCGAGGTCTTATTTGGCTTGACCAGCGAAACCATGCTGGAGGGATCTCTTTCATTGTTCTCCTTTATACATCCCGAAGAAAGGCCAGCATTCATTGTAAAGTACGAACAATGGATTAGTAATGCAGAAAATTTTGAATGGGAGGGCAGGGTTTTACAGGCGACTGGAAACGTGATTTGGGTAAATGCTCGCGCCAACGCAAGCAGATTGAAGGACGGTAATGTCGTGTGGAGAGGCGTTTTTACAGACGTCTCTGCACGCAAACAGGCAGAACAAAACATGGCCGAAGCAAACCAGCGGCTTGAATTAGCAGCTAAAGGCTCTGATCTAGGCATTTGGGACTACCATTTACAAACCAATCAAACATTCATTAATGACCGCTGGCCGGAAATCGTGGGATATCCAAAAGCAGAGTTGGAGGACATGTTTTGTCATTGTGAGGATTTTATCCATCCGGAAGACAGGGCCGGCTACCAGGAAGTCATTGAAAACCACTTACAGGGCAATTCAGAATACTATGAAAGTGTTTATCGTTTCCAACTAAAAAATGGTGGATGGAAATGGGTGCTGGAAAGGGGTCAGGTAGTCGAGCGAGATGCAGCCGGAAAAGTATTACGAACCGCTGGAACACTTCAAGATTTTGACCAACGAAAAATTGAAGATCAAATTACCGTTGAAAAAGAAGGGCGATATAGAAACTTGCTAGAGTCACTTCCATTGGGAGTGGGCATCCATCAGAATGGCATTTTAGTGTACGCCAATTCACGTGCCGCTGGCATTATGGGTGCAAGTTCACCACAAGAACTTTTGGGTAAACCAGTATTAGACCTGGTACACCCAGACTATAAAACGCTTGTGGTCGACCGTATGAAAGGTGTTATGAATGGAGTCTCCGCACCCACAATGCAAGAAAAGTATATCAGGTTAGATGGGAAGGAAATAATTGTGGAAACTTCAGCGGTACCCTTTTCCTATAAAGACAAACCAGCCATTCAAATCATTGTAAAAGACATTACCGAAGAATACGAATCCAAACGAGCCATTCGTAAATCAGAGACACTATTCACTCAATTGTTCCACAATTCTCCATTTGGAAAAGTGATGCAAGACGAAACTGGCAAAGTGTTACTGGTTAATCAGGGTTTTGAAAAGATGTTTGGCTTTTCTCAAAATGAACTCACCGGAAAAAGCCTAAATGAATTCATCGTACCCCTCGATCTAAAAGAAGAAGGGAGTGATTTGGATTCGCTCATCTCTGCCAAGCAACTTGTACGACTAGAAAGTTCTCGTGTTCGAAAAGATGGCAAGAAGATATTTGTCATCATCTATGGAGTGCCTATTCTATTAGAAGATAAGACAATTGGGATTTTTGGCTCGTACGCTGATATTACTGAACAAAAGGGAGTTGAGGAAGAGCTAAAAGTGAGAAATGCAGAGCTAGACAATTTTGTTTATAAAGTCTCACACGATTTGCGAGCGCCTCTTTCTTCGGTACTTGGTCTTGTTAATCTTGCTACATTGGAAGGCAATGACGACAGTCTCGCTGACTACATAAAAATCATAGGTCAAAAGATCAAGCAACTTGATAATTTCATCAGCGATGTGTTGAGCCATTCCAAGAACCTGAAACTCGATGTAAAAATCGAAAAAATAGATCTTCAATTATTGATTGAAAATTCCTTCAAAGATCTCGACTACCTAAAGGGCGCAGATACAATCATTAAGCATTTGGACATTTCAAGCGAAGCATTTTTCAGCGACAAATGGCGGATTGGCGAGATCTTCCGAAATTTGATTTCTAACTCAATAAAGTACCGCGATTTTGAAAAACCAAATGCCGAGATTAGCATCAAGGTGCAAACAAACCCAGATCGGTCGATCATTACTTTTTCTGACAATGGTATCGGAATCAGCATGGCCGATCAAAACAAAATATTCGATATGTTCTACCGCGCCAGCGTGCAGTCTGACGGCTCGGGCCTAGGTCTCTATATTGTTAAAAATGCAATAGAAAAAATAGGTGGCCTGTTGAAAATAACCAGCCAACTCGGCAAGGGAACCACCTTTGAATTAAAGCTCCCCAATCATACCTTCGCGTCAGTTATACCTGATAAAAAATGAATTTTAAAGAAGTGCTGACCAAGGCCGATGAAAGAGAATTTCTGCTCTTCCCTTTAACGCTCTATAAGAACTTGCCGCAATGGATTCGCCCACTCGATAAAGATGTTGAGAATGTATTTAACCCCGAGAAAAATAAAACCTACCGACATGGCGAATGTATCCGTTGGGTGTTGAAGAATGATCAAGGAATCGTCATCGGCAGAGTGGCTGCTTTCATTGATCAAAAAACACTCAATAAGGGTAATGACCAGCCGACTGGTGGAATGGGATTTTTTGAATGCATCAATGACCGCCAGGCAGCGTTTGCATTGTTTGATCAATGTAAGAACTGGATTGAATCAAAAGGCGCTCAAGCGATGGATGGACCGATCAATTTCGGAAGTCGTGATCGGTGGTGGGGATTACTCATTGATGGCTATGAACGTGAGCCCAATTATCAATGCAACTACAATCCACCTTACTATAAGGATTTTTTCGAGGCATATGGATTTAAGGAATACTTCAGGCAATTAACATTTGCCCGAAAAATTATCGATCCGCTTTCACCCAAACTCGCTTATAAAGCTGATCTGATTGCCAAAGAACCGGGCTATGAATTTCGGCATTTGCGTAAAGATGAAATCGGGAAGTTGGGGGAATACCTTCGTACAGTATATAATGGAGCTTGGGCCAATCGGGCAGAAAATCCGGAGATCAATTCGCAACAAGCCGCTCTCATCGTAAAGCAAATGAAGCCCATCCTTGATGAGAAGCTTTTGTATTTCGGCTTCTACAAGGGCGAGCCCATTTCTTTCTTCCTGTCACTACCAGAAATCAACCAGATATTTAAGCATGTAAACGGAAAACTGGACTGGCTTGGTAAGTTGAAGTTTGTTTGGTACCAATTCCGAAAAATAAACACCAAGGCATTTGGTATTTTGTTTGGTGTTGTGCCCGAACATCAAGGGAAAGGAGCCGATGGCGCAATGATTCTGGCCGCTCGTAAAGTATTACAAGATGAATACAAACGATATGACGAATATGAGATGAATTGGATTGGTGACTTTAATCCAAAAATGATTACAGTGGTAGAACAAGTTGGCGGATTCGTTTCAAAGACGCATATTACCTACCGAAAACTATTTGACGAATCTAAGCCGTTTAGGCGGCACCCTATTTTGAACTAAGCATGGCTCCGCAAGAAGAACAAGAAGAAACCAAGTCAAGCTTTCTATTCCGCAACTTATTAAAAGGATTGGCATGGTTTGCTGTAATCATTACCATTTTCGTTTTAATGGAGGGTTACATTCAACAGAATTTTAAAGAGCACATCGATAGCATTCGCGCCAATCCGGGCATTTTATACGGCATTTATACACTGTCTGAAATTGTATTTGGCATTCTACCTCCAGAAATTTTCATGATGATCTGGATCTTGGATAACATCGATTTAAGTGGGTTTGTAACCAACTTAGCGATTCTCACGGTCATCTCATACGGAGCAGGAATCTTAGGCTACTACATTGGGAAAGTGTTTTCCAAAACAAAATTCTATCAAGAACGCATTCGCGAAAAATACTTGAAACAATATGAGGGTAAGTTAAAAACCTATGGCGGCTATTTAGTCTTTGTGGGTGCCGTGACACCTGTTCCTTTTTCCGCAACTTGTATGCTAGCGGGTTCAGTCAATCTGAGCATGAAACACTTTTTGTTGATTTGCATTACTCGAGTACTACGATTTGCGGCTTATGGTGCAGTAGTATGGAATGCACCTGAGTGGTTCAGTGGTCTAACGGGAGGGTTGTAAGAACCATCTCTCCTTCGCTACTTTTTCAATTTTTTCTCTACTGTAGTAAACCGGAAAGTGTTAGTCAGTAGCCCATAGATCAAAAAGGTTTTTATAAAATATACTTTCAACGTCTCCACTTTGTCCGGGGGCATTGGTAAATAGTGCCTTATCCCAATCAGCCAAATCAGTGACAATTCTAAAAGTCGCTCCTGCATTTTGATTATCATTATTGGTGGTCATCCCCGGGCTTGAACTATTGCCCCCGCGTGGCAAGGGACCAACCTCCAATTTTTTTCGATTGGCTTCATCTACCGCATTACTCATCGGATGTTTGATCAATACATGATGATAGGCATTTTGTCCATATTGCCAATTCTTCATATCTGCGCCTAGCTTTTTCGTCAACTCAATCGTTGCTTGTTCTAAGCTTTTTAAAAGAAAGGAATCCCGGCTTGCGATTGGATCTTGACCGAACTCTTTTCTGGCAGCGACAATCCATTTAATAGTTTTCGACAAAGGCAAACTCTTCACCAACTGTTTTCCATTTTCCGGAACAAAAAGGGCAACGCAGTTTTCCAGAATTTTCTTTTCCCAGGCCGCATAAATTCCAGCGGCTACCGATGAGCTCTCCATTTTGTAATTCCAATTCGACAATAGCAATCGTGCTGACTCTGCTTTTTCATCTTGCGAATGAATATTTTTTAAAAGAGAAACTAGTGACCTTGCCGGTATCGATAGATAGTCGCTCTGCAGTTTTGCCATGTCGGCAGCATTGAATTTCTTTTCGGTGCCTAACACTTCGTTAATACGATCGGCTCGATACGAATCTGCCCATGTCCAGCCTACTGCATTACGATTTGGATAATTGAGTGGAATCATGTTTTCATTGGCAGTAGCCCAAAATCCCTTTTTTGGATTAGAGACAGATGGCAGTGATTTAATGGGAAGATACCCGCTCCATTCAAATCGCCCATCACCGGGCACTGGCACCAGCCCATCCCAGCCTTTGCGAATGGGGGCAATGCCAACCGCCTGCCAACCGATGTTACCTTTCTTATCTGCCCAAATCATATTTTCTCCGGGTATGTGACGATAGGCGCACCCCTCTCTAAACTCGTTCCAATTTTTTGCCTGATCGATTCGTAAACTGGCCATGTAAGGAGCTCCGCCAATTTCCATCCATCCGCACTTGACAGCATAAGCAAGGTTATTCTTATCGTCCAGATAGGAAACCGGGCCATGTCTCGTGTAACGATGCTCCACCACAACTGAGGGAGCACCTTTTACTTTTATGGTATCAGTCAGAATACGCATCTGCTCCCACCCATTCTTATACTTGTACTGATTTTTATCTTGAGGATTAAGTTGATACACATACAAATCTTCAGCATCCAAATCAAAAATGGTAAGCCCCCATGCCCCAAACTCATTATGCCCGATGGATACGCCCGGGATAGTGGGTTCCCCTCCGCCCACTACATTCCAACCCGGTGCATTTAGATGAAC
>JABFSY010000510.1 GCA_013140395.1 Cyclobacteriaceae bacterium | reverse complement strand
TGGCATGAAGCCAATGGATGTCCTAAAGGCGGCAACCACTATCAACGCAAAGGCATTTCATTTGGATCAACAGGTTGGTGCTATTAAAGAAGGATTGAAAGCCGATTTGATGATTGTGTCGGGCGACCCATCGAATGTTATTTCTGATTTGAGAAGAGTGAAATGGGTGATGAAAGACGGAGTTGTTTACAGAAACGAAAAATAATATGAACCGAAATCAAGCAATTAAAAAAATGGCAGTCACAGCTTTCGGAGTGGTCGCTTTACCTCAGATGGCTAAATCCATGGCCGCTTTGCCGGAGGCAGTAAAGGGGAAAATCAACCACTCTGCTTGTCAATGGTGTTATAGTGATATTCCACTTGATGAATTGTGTGCGGCTGCAAAGAAAATGGGTATTAAATCCATTGACCTGCTCAATTCAACGCAATGGGCTACAGCAGCGAAGTATGGACTTACCTGCGCGATGGCGTATGCCAATGATTGGGGATTGCAAAAAGGATTTAACAATCCTGCTTTTCATGAGCAACTTTTGAAAGATTATACGCTCAATATTCCAAAAGCAGCAGAGGCCGGGTTGAAAAATGTCATTTGCTTCAGCGGCAATGCCAACGGGCTTTCAAAAGAAGAAGGTTTAGAAAATTGTGCTCGTGGATTAGAACCAGTGCTGAAAGTAGCCGCTCAATATAAAATGACGGTGAGCATGGAACTACTCAACAGCAAAGTAGACCACAAAGACTATCAGTGTGACTACACTAGTTGGGGCGTACAACTTTGCGAGAAACTTGGAGTGGAGGAATTTAAGCTGCTTTATGACATCTATCACATGCAGATCATGGAGGGCGATGTGATTGCGACCATTCGTAAAAACATTAAATACATTTCCCATTTTCATACAGGGGGAGTTCCCGGTCGTCATGAAATTGACGATACGCAAGAACTTCACTACCCCGCTATTATGCAAGCCATTGTTGACACGGGCTTTACAGGATTTGTGGCACAAGAATTTATTCCGGCTAAACCCAATAAATTGAAGTCGCTAAAAAAAGCAATTAGGATTTGCGATGTGTAGTCGGTTATAGTTTGCCGATGAGAGCTACATACAATTCTGTCAATTTTGCCTCTGCCTTTCCGGCAATGGCAATAATCTCTGAAATGACTGCGGGTTTAAGATTGTCGGGGTCGCAATCATCGGTGAGTACTGAAATGGCGCAGCACGGCAACCCCATATGATTAGCTACCAATACTTCAGGCACGGTGCTCATTCCTACTGCATCTGCACCGATGCGATTCAAGAAACGATATTCCGCTCTGGTTTCTAAGTTGGGCCCAATGACGGCCACATAAACGCCCACGTTTAGTTTTATTTTTTTCTCTTTAGCGATTCTAATCAATAGCTTGTTCATCTTTTTTGAATAGGGTTCGCTCATATCTGGGAAGCGAGGCCCAAGTACTTCAAAATTTTCTCCACGAAGTGGATTGTCGGATTGTAAATTTATGTGGTCATCAATTAACATCAGCTGCCCCTTTTTCCATTTGAGGTTCATGTTGCCTGCCGCATTGGAAATCAACAGATGTTGTATGCCGAGCATTTTCATAACACGAACCGGCAAAGTTATTTTCTGCATGTTATAGCCCTCATAATAATGGAAGCGACCTTGCATGGCCAATACTTTTTTTCCTTTTATCTCACCATAAATTAATTTTCCTCTATGGAATTCTACTGTGGAGACGGGAAAGTGAGGAATGGAATTATAGTTAATCTCAATAGCATTTTTAATCTCTTTCACAAACAGATTTCCCAATCCGGTTCCAAGAATGACACCCACTTCAGGATTGTCAAAACCATGCTTTTTTAAATAGTCAGTTGCCTCTTTAATTTCGTGGAGCATAATTTAGTTTGAAAATTGGGGAATAAAATAATTTGAAAATGGATCTTAGCTATAAAAATTCTTTCTGTCAGTTTTTGCCACCTCAACAAAAAACTCACTGACTTTTTGTGTTACGGCTTCAAAAAATCTTTTTCCTTTTTCGGCTGAGGCTTTGCTTGGGTCGCCAACGCCTGTATCTTTTGTGACACTCGTCCATCTGCGTTCAGCCCAGGCCCAGCCTTCTTGCATTGCCTTAAAGACAAATTTCTTTGCCTTGCCATCACCCGCCTCAGAAAGTGGCCGCACTAAATCAGGGCGGAGGTGCATAATTACGCTGGTTTCCATCTCGCCTGCATGGTCGTCTTTGTTGTCGAAAAAGAGCTTTTGATCAACGGACTGAAACCAATTGCAGGCACATAAAAACATATCCGGAAATTTCAATCCCAACTCACGAATGGCATTATTAAAGTGATTTGCTCCGTGGCTATTGAAAATAATCAATTTATGAATGCCTTGCCGATTGAGTGTATCTACCACATCGTAAAGAACGGCTAACTGCGTGCTGGGGTTCATGTTGATGTCGAGAGTTACATCAAATTGCCCCGTATTTACTCCAAATGGCATGCATGGCAACACAATAACTTTTGCCCCTTTCTCCCACGCTAAACGAGCTCCTTCAGCAGCTACTTCTTCGGCTTCGATAATATCGGTGCCATAGGGTAAATGATAGTTGTGTGCTTCAGTAGCGCCCCAAGGCAATACGGCCACTTCAAACTTTGTTTCCTGAATGGCTTTCCAATTGGTTTCTTTTAAGATGTAGGGGCGCATGGCTTAATTCAACATTCAAAGTTCAAGATTATTTTGTCAAAGTTTTTTTCGCAATTTTGAATTGAGAATCTTGAATCATATGGTAGCTCCCTGGCAACTGCTTCCCGCCCCAGCGGTGCACGCAAAACAATGCTGGCTGACTACTATTTCTCGCTGCTCTAATTTTGAGACATCAAATGAGCTGATGTGTTGTCCTGAGCTTTCTTGTGTTTTGAGCCCTAGCATTTGGTTGAAATCACAATCATAAAGAAATCCTTGCCAATCGATTGACACCGTATTGCGGCACATCACGCCACTAACTGCTATTGGGTTGAATGCATTAATGAGTTTTTCCATGTAGTCCTCGTAATTTCCTGACTCAATTAGAAAATCAAGAAAGCGACTGATAGGAATATTGGTGATGGTGAACAAGCTATTGAAATCAATATCAAAATGAGATTTCAATTCTTTTTTGAAGTCGCGTTCCAATTGCATTTGGTCTCCGGGCAGGAAAGCGCCTGTTGGATTGTAAACCAAATCGAGGATCAGCCCGCTGCCTTCTTTACCGTAGCCCACTTCGTTCAACATGTGCAAGCCCTTGATCGAATCTTTGAATACCCCCTCGCCCCGCTGGCGATCTGTTTTATCAGCATTGTAGAATGGGAGCGATGAACAAATGCGCACATTGTTTTCTTTGAAAAACTCCGGCAAGTCATGGTACTTTGGATTCGCGGTAATAATAGTCAGGTTGGAACGCACGATGATTTCTTGCACGCCTAGCCGATGGGCTTCACTCACGAACCACCTAAAATCAGGATTCATTTCCGGTGCGCCACCGGTTATATCCAGTGTCTTGATAGTAGTGTGCGTCAATACATCTAGGCATTGCTGCATGGTGTCGCGCGTCATGATTTCTTTTCGATCGGGGCCGGCATCGACATGACAATGTTTGCAAACCTGATTGCACATGTACCCGATATTCATCTGAAAGATTTCAATCTGGCCCGGCTTCAGTGGAAAGTGCCCAAGTGGTTCGATCTTCTGTTTGAAGGTGGGGAGCTTTCCGGATTTGAAGATTCCATTTTGAAGGAATTCTACTTGCCGTTCCTGATTGGCGAGCTGATGATGGCGCGCGTGTAGTGATTTGATCATTTCAATTTTCGTTGATCGTTATTGGTTGATAGTTGTTCGTTCGTTGACAGAGAGTGCGACCAACGACCAACCAACAACAAATTTACATGGATAGTTTCTTGGCTTTGTTCATCATCATTACTCCGTGGACTAATGTAGCTCCACTTCGAATGGCAGCCGCAACGTGGATTGCTTCCATCATGCCTTTTTCGGTAGCGCCCTTTTCCAATGAATCTTGTGTGTAGGCATCAATACAATACGGGCATTGTACGGTGTGTGCCACCGCTAGTGCGATCAACGATTTTTCGCGGGCAGTAAGGTCGCCCTCCTTAAACACATCTCCATAATAAGAGAAAAACTTATCGGCCAGGTTTTTTTCCCATTCGCCAATGTTGCCAAATTTTTTTAAGTCTTCGGGGTTGTAGTACGTGTGTTCCATGTATAGTCGTTGGTTTAAACGCTATAAAAGTATTAAATTTTGTACGACTGCTGTTATAAACGATGTCTTTACCACGACAGGATTTATGATTTCCTGAACTATTTTGTCTGAGGCAGGAAAAGCAGATTCGAACGACCCGGTGCTAGGAGCCTTTTATTTTTGAAAAGGCATACAGCATCTCACGTCCGATTTGCTGAACACGTTCTACATACTTCGCAGATTCGAGCGGAGTACCGTCAAATTCTTTGGGGTCATCGTAAGTAATAGCGATGCGAGCTTTTGCGCCCATTACAAGTGGACAGTTTTCATCAGCATGTGAGCACGTCATGATGGCTGCAAAGCCGGGGTTATTATTAAAAGAGTCATCATACTTTTTTGAGAATACCTTAACGGATGAAGCTGTGGCAGAATAACTAACCTGATACACCGGATTGTCGCCCGGTATTTCGATAGTTATTTGAAAGCCCACCTCGTGCATCGCTTTTACCGCACGAGGGTTGAAAGCAGTAGCTTCTGTTCCGCCCGAAAGACAAATGATATCTTTTACACCAAAATAATCAGCCGATGCCTGCGCCCACAACTGAGCGATGTGACTTCTACGCGAATTGTGTGTACAAATAAAGTTGAGATAGACAGGCCGACCAGCGGGTGATTGTTGAATGAAGTGGGTCAACTCCGTCAATAGCGTTTTTCTTTCCGTTGGTAGTTGATCAAACTGTAGCACAAGGCTTTCAGCTGTTGCTTGAAGAGTAGGATGAAGCATGAAAAAAATTCTGCTAGGTTTAAAAATTCAAAAACAAGTAAGCGTCATGCACCGGAGAGGTGGCATGACGCCTGATAAAATCAATTGCAACATCCGGGCGCGCAGCAGGCATCGGGCTTCTCTGCGTACACCGTGATGCTGAAAATTCCTGTGCTTCCCGTTTTAAAATCTACCATGGCTTCTGGTGTTAAATATTCTTTTAATATTTCATCGGGCAAGGTAATCCGTTTTTCTTTTTGTAGCGTAATGTTGGTGAAGCCTGCCTCTTTGATAATTTTTACATACTCGTCTTTTTGGATGGCTCCCGAGACGCAACCTGCATACATCTCTGCATTTTTTTGCAGACCCTCTGGCAAATCGCCCGCCAGCACAATATCCGATACACTGAAGTGCCCGCCTTTCCTCAGTACACGAAAAGTTTCGGTAAAGGCTTGTTTCTTGTCGGGTACAAGATTCATCACACAATTACTCACCACCACATCTGCACTGTTGCCGGCCAGTGGCATATTTTCGATATCGCCTTGACGAAATTCTACGTTGCTAAAATTCAGCTTCTTGGCATTGGCGCGCGCTTTCTCAATCATTTTGTCGGTGAAGTCGATACCGATTACTTTTCCTTTTTCGCCCACAACGGAGCGTGCCACAAAGGCATCGTTGCCTGCACCCGAGCCCAAGTCAACTACGGTATCGCCTTCTTTTATTTGAGCAAATTCGGTAGGCAATCCACAACCTAATCCTAAATCGGCATCTGCCACGTAGCCGGCCAGCTGAGTATAGTCATCTGCCATTACATTATAGTCAATAGTGCCGCAGCCTGTAGCTCCACAGCAACTTGTCTCATTGGTGGTTTTACTCTGTTCAGCAATCTGGCCGTACTTTTCCTTCACCATTTGCTTTAGTTGTTCTCCTGTTTCCGTTTTCATATAATTTATCTTTTAGTTAATCGTAATATTTCGATTGGTTTGGT
>JABFSY010000159.1 GCA_013140395.1 Cyclobacteriaceae bacterium | reverse complement strand
GAATTACTAATCCGATGGTTATGATAATTACGGGGAATACATATCTGCGCACTTCAAAATCAATTCCAGGGATGTCTTCAATCAAAAAGAAAGAGCCTACGATGATCAAAACGATCCAACCGATGCCCTGAAAATTTTTCCGCAATCCAACGGCCACTCCGATGACAATTAAAAGCGTCTTCCACGAGATCAGCCAATACGGCACTAAGTCAAAGTCCAGCCTATCAAGCAGCAGCAAGGCACCCATCGCCACCACGATAATACCTAGCCAAAAACTGTTTCCGAATTTTGTGTTTTGCTTTTCCATAATTGTGTTATTGTTTGTCAAATGTAACGTGACAAACCGCTTAGAAAATAAGGGAAAAAGGCTAGCGACCGGAAAAAGTCGGTGAAACCGGAGTTTCAGGCCGGTGAAACCGGTATGTATTTAAGTCCAAATAGAAAAAAGAAAGGATGGGAGTTATTGTGTGATTTTATCCACAATCTCCTGATCCAAAGGCTTTACTTTAGGTGGAAAGAATCCCACTACATTGCCACTTTTATCGATTACATACTTACAAAAATTCCAGGAAGGAGATTTACCCGATTTAGCAGCCAGCCACTTATAAAGAGGCGATTTGTCTTTGCCCTTCACTGATATCTTTTCAAACATCTGAAACTTGACCCCATAGTTGCGCTGACAGAAGGTGGCAATCTCTTCATTGCCGCCCGGCTCTTGCCATAAAAAATTGTTGGCCGGAAAACCCAACACAGCTACTTTGTCGCCATATAGTTCATGGAGTTTTTCTAAGTCTTCGTATTGATAGGTGTATCCACATTTGGAGGCCGTGTTGACGATGAGCAAGTTCTTGCCCTTATACTGCGCAAAGTCTATCTCCTTTCCATCTAACGATTTCAATTTAAAATCATAGATCGATCCGGAAACCTCCTTCTGATTGAGGCCGGCTAGTTTGTTGGAAAGAAATGAAGCAAGTCCCATAGCAGTAAGAATTAATAAAGTAAGACCAATTATTTTTTTCATTTCAATTCACTCAATATCGCGTCATCTCCGGGGTTGACACCCGAAGCAAAAAATTTCACCGTACCATCCGGCTTCACTAAATACTTGCAAAAGTTCCAGCTCGGTTCTTTGCCTGTTTTTTCTTTGAGGTATTGATACAGTGGATGCTGATCACTTCCTTTCACTGAAATTTTCTCAAACATCTGAAAGGTAACACCATAATTCTTTTTGCAGAAGGTGGCGATCTGTGCGTTGCTGCCCGGCTCTTGCCCTCCAAAATTATTAGCCGGAAAACCAAGTATGGTGATTTTGCTCCCAAACTGCTGATGTAATTCCTGCAAATCAGCATATTGAGGGGTATATCCACATTCGGATGCGGTATTGACAATCAAGAGAGTTTTCCCTTTGTATTGTGCAAAATCCGTCAAGTTGCCGTCCAAGGACTTGATTTTAAAATCATAAATCGAACCAACCATAGAGCTCATAAATAAAAAGGAGAGAATGAATAGTGTTTTCATATAGAAGAGAATATAATTGAAACACCATTTCTCCTAAAAGGTTGCAAGTTTACTTTTACTTTCTGTAATCCAAGGCTGGCTTCCGGTCACCCAACAAAGGTTCGTAGACAAATTTTTCGCCCACGCGCTTTTTAAATTCGAGCCAAGCCTCTTCCGTTATCTTCGGATCTGAGAAGGCATCGACCATGGAAGCTGCTAAGGTCTTGGCTGCTACGATCATCCCTTTGCTACCAATACTCGTGCCTCCTGCTGCCACCGCTTGCCAGCTATGAGCGGCCGTGCCGGGCACCCATGTTGCGGTTGAGAGGCCAGCGGTAGGTACCGTCCAACTCACATCGCCCACATCTGTGCTGCCGCCAGCTCTGTCTTCTTTTATTTCAAACTTTTCAATTGTAGCCGTAGCGCTGACGGGCGGTGGTGCCGAAAATGTTTGTTGTATTTTGGTGGCGAAGTCCTTTTCTAAATCAGTCAGCGTGTACCCACCGACCAACTGCAAATTAGTATTTACGACTTTTGCGAGTACCTCATTGTAGAGGAGGTCGTACGTGCCGCCCGTTAGCTCCACTTCATAGCGAGTGCCGGTACCGATGGCTGCGCCCTGGGCTGCTTGTGTTACGCGCTCCCAGGTAGCTTTTACTTGTTCACGGTTAGGATGACGTACATAATAGTAAACTTCAGCAAATGCGGGCACCACATTGGGTGCTTCGCCACCACGAGTGATGACATAGTGAATCCGTGTTTTTTCATTCACATGTTCGCGCAGCATATTTACCATGTTGTTCATGGCCTCGACTGCATCGAGTGCCGAACGCCCACGCTCGGGCGAGCCAGCTGCGTGACTGGCGACTCCATAGAAACGAAACTTTCCTGATTTGTTGGCGAGTGCGCTACCAAAGGCAGCGGAATTGTTTGCGCCCGGGTGCCAATGAAACACTAAATCTATATTTTTGAAAAACCCATCACGCACCATATATACTTTGCCAGAACCTCCTTCTTCGGCAGGGCAGCCATAAAATTTGATAGTCCCCGATTTCTTGGTGGCCACCAACCAATTTTTCACCGCGATAGCCGCAGCGGCAGATGCTGTACCAAACAAATGATGACCACATGCATGACCTGCTTTTTGTCCTACGATCGGCTTTAGTTCTGGCACTGCCTCTTGCGAAACACCGGGCAATGCATCAAACTCACCTAACACGGCAATGACTGGTTTACCAGAACCGGCAGTCGCGATGAACGCGGTGGGCTCGCCAGCGATGCCTGCCTCAATAGAGAAACCTGCATCTTTTAAAGTCTGCTGAAGAAGTGAGGAACTTTTTTCTTCTTGATAGCCCACTTCAGCAAATTCCCAAATCTTTTTTGCCGTGGCTGAGTAAAGCTCATTTTTTTCATCAATTGATTTTATGACGGCTTGCTTTGATGTTTGCGAGAAAACAAAATTTGCAATTGCCAAAAGGAAGAAAGTCTGAATAAATTTCATTGCTTACGGTTTAGGTTACATAAAGGTAAAGCATTCCGTAGTAAACGACCAACCACTTATCAAAACTTTCGGGTTGTTATCAGATATTTTCTTAGCTTTAGTTCTGCCAATTTAAACACTATGAAATGGCCATTAAATTGTCTACTCCCAACGGTATGATAATTCTGGCCATTCCATGTGACCTTAAAAAACTAAACACTAACACATGAAAAAAGCATTACTATTATTTTGCACAGCCGTTTTATCATTTTCAGTAATCGCTCAACGCGAAATCAAAAAAGCGCCTGAGTTGAAAGAGGGTGATGGTCCTTACACGCAATTAATTATTCGTGGGGTAATGCTCATTGATGGAACGGGGGCGCCACCGGTTGGCCCCATCGATATTGTGGTGAAGCAAAATCGCATTGTAAATATTGTCAGTATTGGCTTGCCCACACCTGGCATGAGCAGCGATAGTAACCGACCAAAGTTAGAAGCCGGAGGTAAAGAACTAAACTGTGAAGGCATGTATTTGATGCCTGGTTTTGTAGATATGCACGGCCACATTGGCGGCAACCAGGCACCCAATGCAGAATATGTTTTTAAATTATGGATGAGTCATGGTATTACTACCGTGCGAGACCCATCCTGCGGCAATGGATTGGATTGGGTACTTGACCAGAAAAATAAAAGTGAAAAAAATCTAATCACAGCTCCACGCATTAAGGCTTACACTGTTTTTGGGCAAGGAAGCAAGGAGCCCATCACCAACGCAGTGCAGGCGCGCGCGTGGGTCAACGAAAATAAATTGAAAGGATCAGACGGTGTTAAATTTTTTGGCGCTGCGCCAGAAGTAATGGATGCTGCCTTGCGCGAAAACAAACGCATCGGGCTTAGGTCTGCTTGCCACCACGCACAATTGGGAGTAGCCCGATAGAATGTTTTGAATTCTGCAAAAGCCGGGCTGACTACCATGGAACATTGGTATGGTTTGCCAGAAGCCTTGCTGGCAAATTCTACTTTGCAAAATTATCCACTCTCTTATAATTACTCCAACGAACAACATCGGTTTGAAGAAGCCGGGCGATTGTGGAAACAAGCCGCGGCACCTTACACTCCTAAATGGAATGCGGTGGTGGACACATTACTTGGACTGGGCTTTACGCTCGATCCAACATTCAACATCTACGAAGCCACCCGCGATTTACACAAAGCGAGAAGACAAGAGTGGCATGAAGTCTATACGTTGCCACAACTGTGGGCATTTTATCAACCCAACCGAGTAGCTCATGGATCATTTTGGTTTAGTTGGGGAACGGAACAAGAAGTAGCCTGGAAAGAAAATTATAGGTTATGGATGACGTTTGTAAATGAATACAAAAACAGAGGTGGGCGCGTAACGATCGGCACCGATTCTGGTTTTATTTTCCAACTCTACGGATTTTCTTTTGTGCGCGAGATGGAGCTGCTCCGAGAGGCTGGCTTTCACCCACTGGAAATTATTCGCTCTGGCACTTTGTATGGAGCACAAGCGTTGGGCATGGACAAAGAAATTGGATCTGTAGAGATTGGAAAGTTGGCTGATTTTGCAATTACTGAAATTAACCCACTAGAGAATCTTCAAGCCCTAAACGGCATGGGTGCGGTGAAATTGACGGACGAGAATAAAGTAACTCGTGTTGGCGGTGTGAAGTACACAGTAAAGGATGGAATTGTATACGATGCCAAAAAACTACTGGCTGATGTGAAGAAAATAGTGGACGAAGAAAAGGCAAAGGCTGGGTTTGTGCTGAAGCAGCCGGGGATGAATTAATTGTATAAAAAAATAAAAGCCTACTATATCCAACATTTTAGTAATTCATGACAACAACAAATTGTGAAATTTATGAAAACAGTTTTGTTCACGATTCTTTTAATGTCATCCCAATCGGCATTCTCTCAAACTAAAAACGAGGAGGAGTTAATTCGTAAGGCACGGCAAACCTCCAATGAAGCGATTGCCCGGCAAGACATAGATGGAATTTCAAAATTCTGGCTGGATGATTATTTGATCGTACGTGGAAGCGGTGTAATTGAACAAGGCAAAGAAGCGTGTAAAAAAAATTGGGTAAAAATGTTTAAGGAAGCGCCACAAACTAATTTTGAACGCTTTCCGTCAGAAATTATAATAAGTAAAAATAATCCTGACTTGGCTTGGGAAAGTGGAGACTGGAAAGGGTTTAATACCTACAGTAAGGGCGGTCGCTATAGTGCACAGTGGAAGAAAAAAGAAGGCGAATGGAAATTGCAGGCTGAGTTATTTGTTGCATTAGAGAAGTGATGCAAGAAACCAATTTTCAAAATTCTATATTTACAAACCGTCAAATCAAATCGTTTTCTCTACTGCCTAAAATTCTATTCCATGCGAAACCTCGTTATCCTCCTGCTGGCTTTTTTACTCTTATTTAGTACCGATAGCCTTTGCCAAAAAAAGGCAAAAACAACTCCGCAAGTACCCTCCTCCCCACTTTCCGACTCCACCTTTTTTAAATCGCTGACCTACCGAAATGTAGGGCCCACGCGTGGGGGAAGGGTAACCTCAGTGACAGGTATCACCAGTCAGCCTTCGACTTATTACATGGGCAGTACCGGAGGTGGCGTATGGAAAACGGAAGACTATGGAGTGACATGGAAAAATGTATCGGATGGGTTTTTTCAAACTCCTTCTATTGGCGCCATGCAAGTAGTGCAGCATAATCCTAAGATCGTTTATGTAGGCACCGGATCAGATGGCATTCGCTCTAATGTCATTTTAGGCAAAGGCGTTTATAAATCGCTGGATGCAGGCAAGACATGGAAAAATATTGGCTTAGCAAAAGTTGGGCAGATTGGAGCAGTGGAAATTCATCCGCGGCATGCTGATACTGTTTTTGTTGCCGCCATTGGCCAACCCTTTCAACCCAACAAAGAACGTGGTGTGTACAGAACAAGAAATGGCGGTAAGACCTGGGAGCAAGTGCTT
>JABFSY010000355.1 GCA_013140395.1 Cyclobacteriaceae bacterium | reverse complement strand
TGTTGACGGTTTTGTTGTTGAATGAAATAATTAAATCGCCTGCTTTTACTTGTGATCGCGAGGCGGGTGAATTTTCCTCAATACTGACAACGAAAAGAGCTTTTTCATTAGGCAGGTGGTAGTGCCTCTTCACTTTTGGGTTGATGGTCACCTCTTGTAGCTGGAAACCCAGATAGGCCTTAAATACTTTTCCAGTCTTGACCAACTGACTTCCAATTTCTTTCGCAGTGTTGATATCAACCGAGAAGCTGAGTCCATTGGCGTCTTGAATGATGGCTGTATTCACGCCCACCACTTCGCCTTCAGTGTTGATCAATGGCCCCCCCCAAATTTCCGGGATTTAGAGCAGCATCAGATTGGATGACGTTATCAACCAGCATCTCGTTTTGTGATCTTAGGGTTCTACCCAGCGCGCTCACAACTCCAGTGGTAACGGTATGTTGATAACCCAGTGGATTGCCGATGGCAATGACGAATTGGCCTATTTGAAGTTGCTCAGAATCCCCCAATTTTGATGTTGAATAGCCGTCTGCGTAAATTTTTAGAATCGCCAGATCTGTATCCGGATCTTTGCCGAGAAGGGTGGCCTCAATTTCATTTTCGTTCAGCAGTGACACCATGATTTTTTCGGCCCCGTTGATTACGTGACAATTTGTGAAAATCAGACCGTCTGAGGAAAAAATAAAGCCCGACCCGGACCCGGCCGGCCGAAGCTTTCCATTGATGGTTCTGTAAACATCAATTTTTACCACTGCGTTTTTGACGGCACCTACGGCATCAATAATCATCTGTGAAAATGAATCCATATCCTCTTTATACCGATGGTCATCAAAAATCCCTCCGCAGTGGATATTCGGAAAAATTGGCAAGTTTTCTCTGTCAAATCGGTTTGCCTGATAGGGTTTTATTGCTTTGATTTGATAAATTCGTAATCTTTATAGGTTAATGTCTGTCTATGGCTAAGTTAAAGAACATCATTAAACAGCTCTCTGAAAAGGATTTCAAAGAGATTTACGATTCTCTAATGGAGAGCAATGCTGAAAAGTCAGCGTATCTTTTAAAAGCCTTGCGCGAACGTCAATTATCCGACAGCAAGATCATGGTAGAATTGGACGTAAATGCCAATGCCTACTACACACTAAGATCTCGATTGAATCAAAAGATTGAAGAGCATCTTCTTCAACAGATGGAGAGTCCCAGAACGGATATCCTCAGAAAAGTGGCCAATTTAAATGAGATGCTATTCACGAAAAAAAGGACGATTTCCATTGCCACACTAAAAAAGCTGGAGAAAGAGTTGTTAGACTATGATTTAGCCAGTGAGCTAACAGTCGTTTATAAGTCGTTGAAGAAACTACATATCAATACGACTGACTATTTCACGTATTCGCAGCTCTACAACCGGCACGTAGCTTATATGCTGGCAGTAGACAAAGCAGAGGATCTGTTAGCAGACTACTTCAGAAAGTATGGAAGTTTTTATTTGACCGCTGACGAAACAGAAAAGCTAGGCCTTGCGCTGCTGCTGAAAGAAATGCAAAATGTTGCAAAACTTTATGAGTCGCACCGACTATACATTTACCAAAGTTTGATGTTGATTTATCATCGTCTTTTTGTAGAGACGGATGATAACCTTCATCAGGAGGGTGAATCGATTGAAGATATCTTTGCGCACACGCAGAAAATATTTGAAACCTATAACCTCGATCCACTTTATTTCCATCTCAATTTGGTGTTTGAGTTTTTGAGACTGGAATACTACAATCATTACAAAGTATATCGACAGGCGGAGAAGTATTTTGAAGAGGTGAATGATGCAGCCTCTAATTTATTGGTCAACTATCCAACGCTTTCTTTTTCAGTCCAGTTTTTTGTTTCCAAGTTGGAGCGAAACCTCCGGTTGGGAACAGAGAAGGAACTGTATTCCGAAAATGAGCGGATATTTGCGGATATCGAGCCAGACACGATGGACATTCCGAAGCATTTGATTTACATTACCTATCGTGCGTTAAGTTGCTACTATGTAGAAAAGTACGAAGAGGCCGCTAAGCTAATCAATAGCTTGATCAATGATGTGAGTTTGAAAAAGTATCCCTTTGCTCAAATGGAGATCAAAGCGTTGTTGGCGTTGCAGTATTGCCTACTTCGGGATTTCGAATTATTTAACCAACATTCGAATAGCATTCAAAGACAAATTCGAATGTTCGGTAAAGACGAGTGTGAGAATGTACTCTTGTTCTTGAAGATATTAAAAATCGCAACCAGCGAAGCCAAAAAAGAGAAGCCGAAGAAAATTGCAGCTCTTATTCCCAAGTTTAAGGAAATTAAAGTCTCCTATTTTGCGCCTACGTCTCTCATCAACATGGACGAGGAATTTATTAAGAAACTGACGGCAATCGAAACAGATTAGACAGCCAGGTTGATAATGCTTTCGTGAGAAATCGGTTTGTTTAAATACAGCCGCACGTTGGTATATTTTTTAGATCTGCTGAAATCCTGTGGATTGATAGACGAAGTGAGCATAATGATTTTGCACTTCGCTTTCGTGGCTGGAGTTAATTTTTCAAACTCGTCCAAAAACTGAAACCCATCCATTAACGGCATGTCGATATCAAGAAAAATGATATCTGGAAGAACCTTATCGGCCACTTCCATCTTTTCCATATTTTTTAAGAATTCAATGGCGCTTTTTGCTCCCGTATGGGTGTAGATGTTTTCAGTGATGGAGGCGGCCTCAATCATTTTTTGGTTAATCAGGTTATCGATTTCATTGTCATCGATTAACATAATGGTTTTGTATTTCGGAGCAGCCATACGTTGGTTTTAGTCAGGTGAAATTAAGGGTATTGTTGAAGTTTTCCAAAAATGGTTAGATATCAAATTTGATTCCCTGCGCCAAGGGGAGCGTCTCTCCAAAGTTAATGGTGTTCGTTTGGCGCCTCATATAGACTTTCCATGAGTCAGAACCTGATTCGCGACCTCCTCCAGTTTCTTTTTCGCCACCAAAAGCGCCTCCAATTTCAGCTCCAGATGTGCCAATGTTGACGTTAGCAATGCCGCAATCTGAACCACCATGGGAAAGGAATTTTTCCATCTCTTGCATATGGTTCGTCATGATGGATGAGGACAATCCTTGCTTTACCCCATTCTGTAGCTCAATCGCCTCTTCTATTGTCTTATACTTGATTAAGTACAGGATCGGTGCAAACGTCTCCTGTTGGACGATGTTGAAATGATTTTTTACTTCAGCAATGGCCGGCTTTACATAGCATTCGGATGTAAATCCTTTGCCCGACAAGACACCACCATTGACCACGAAACTGCCACCTTCTTCTTTCACTTTGCGTAGCGCACTCCGGTAGGCTTTCACCGCCAATTGATCGATCAATGGGCCCACATGGTTGGTTGGATCAAGTGGATTGCCAATCTGAAGTTGGCTGTATGCTTTTTTAAGACGAACCTTTACTTCATCATAGATGGTCTCATCGATGATTAACCTGCGAGTAGATGTACAACGTTGTCCGGCTGTTCCCACTGCGCCAAACAGTGCCCCCCGGATTGCGATATCCAGATTTGCATTGGCAGTAATGATGATGGCATTGTTACCTCCAAGCTCTAGCAGTGCACGGCCGAGACGTTCGCTCACCGTTTTGCCAACCGCTTTGCCCATACGAACTGATCCAGTAGCAGAAACGAGCGCGATGTTTTCGTTCGCACACATTACCTGGCCAATTTTATAGTCTCCGTTTACAATGCATGAAACGCCTTCAGGCACATTGTTTTTCGCAAAAACTTTTGCAACGATGTTTTGACAAGCGATGCTACACAGAGGTGTTTTTTCAGAAGGCTTCCAAATACACACATCGCCACACACCCAGGCAAGCATTGAGTTCCATGCCCACACAGCTACCGGAAAATTGAATGCCGAAATAATGCCTACAATCCCTAGTGGGTGGTATTGCTCGTACATGCGGTGCAAAGGCCGCTCCGAATGCATGGTCATGCCATTGAGTTGGCGAGATAGACCAACTGCAAAATCGCAGATGTCGATCATTTCTTGTACTTCTCCCAATCCTTCTTGATAGGATTTTCCCATTTCATAGGAAACCAATTTTCCAAGATCTTCTTTATTTCTGCGCAGTGCATCTCCAATTTGCCGCACCACCTCACCACGTTTCGGGGCGGGTACCTGTCGCCAGGCCTTGAATGCACTTTGAGCCTGCGTTACTATTTTATGAAAGGTTTTTTCGTCCGTTGCCTGCACACGACCGATGATTTTTCCATCAACGGGCGAATAAGAGATAATGGACGACCCTGCAGATCGCAACCATTTCTTTCCGGTAGACGCGCCAAGATTTGTTGAACTGACGCCCAGTTTGGTAAGGGCTTCCTGAATGCCGAAGTTTTGCATAGTTGTTTTGGTAGTGGTCGCAAAGCTAAACAGTTTTTTTGGTAGCCGAATAGGCAAGCGTGCTACCAGTCCATGCCAAAAATCTTCTTTTCTCCAAGTTGGTTTACACCTTCCACCAAAACGCCCCCTTTCTTCATTTCAAGTACCCGGTTGAGGTCGGCTACGTTATCGATGGAGAGTTTGTCAATGTGTGTGATAATTAGTTCTTCTTCTGCACCTGCTTTCTTCCATTTTCCATTGCTCAATTTTTTTAATTTAACGCCACCTTCTAAGCCGAGCAAAGTAAGTTTTGGGTAAGGCACGTCTTCAAATTCCGCACCCTCCAGCTGATAGCTTATCTCTCGCTTAGTCATCGCTTTAGATCCATCTATCTTTTTTAGTATAGCATCTACCAGAAAAATCTCGCCCTTTCTTCGGTAGGTAACTTGAATGGATTGTCCTGGACGATTTCTCGCCACCCATTCTTGCATCTCAGAAACACCAGCCACCTCGTGACCGTTGATCGCGGTGATCACATCTCCCTCTTTAATGCCCGATATTTCAGCTGCACTGCCCTTGTTCACGGATCGAACAAATACGCCTTGCAGCAAATCCAGTTTTTCATTTTCGGCAAGATCGGCCGTGACATCTGCGATCTGCACTCCCAATAAGCCACGCTGTACTTGTCCGAATTCTAACAAATCATCCATGATCTTTTTTACAAGACTGACAGGAATGGCGAAAGAGTAGCCCGAGTAGCTTCCAGTTGCAGTCGCGATGGCCGAGTTGATTCCGATCAATTCGCCTTGAAGGTTCACCAGCGCACCACCACTGTTTCCGGGGTTGACGGCCGCATCTGTCTGAATAAATGACTCGATTTGCAAGTTATTTTTGTCGCGGAGAATACCAATGTTTCTGGCGCGTGCGCTTACGATTCCGGCTGTTACGGTTGAATTCAAGTCGAACGGATTGCCAATAGCAAGTACCCACTCTCCTAATGTGATCTGATCAGAATTCCCATATTTCACGAAGTGAATATTTTTGGCTTTTATTTTTAGCAAAGCCAAATCGGTACTGGGGTCCTGACCGATTAATTTCGCGAAGAAGCGATGGTTGTTGCTCATCACCACTTCGATAGAGTTGGCATCTTCAATGACGTGGTGGTTGGTTACAATATATCCATCATCTGATATGATTACACCGGAACCAGATGATTGAGCGTGCGGGTTCAAATAATTGTCTAATGCGTTCAGGCTGAATCCGGTTAATCCATAGGATGTTCGAATATGCACCACCGCGGGAATAACAGACTTGGCGGCCGATTCAAAATTTAAGGCAGCCGGGAGGCGATTGGATGTATCTTTTGAAAGATGAACCGATTTCACATTTTGTCGTTGCTCAATCGATCGATAGGCGGGTTCTCGTGCGATGAAGTTGAGGGTAAATAGCGTCCCGATGATGGCACCTACAAACGCAGCAATTATGACCAACAACACGAGCAATGAACGCTTCATAAAAAATATTTTCTGGAAGGTACTCTGTTCTAAGAATAATTAAAAGCAAAAAGGCGCCCCCTTTTCGAGGAACGCCTTACCCACCCACCTAAACGAT
>JABFSY010000463.1 GCA_013140395.1 Cyclobacteriaceae bacterium | reverse complement strand
TACAAATTTTTCCACCTTCGGCATGAACCGCATCGGTGATGAGCTTGTGTTGCCTCGCTTCCGATTTCGTTGAAAGCTTGCTGGCGAACGGACCTGTCCAACCGGCACGATTGGGTGCCACACCACCAGTAACGATAAGTCCCACTCCACCTTTTGCCCGCTCTGCAAAATAAGCGGCTTGTCGCTGAAATCCGTTTTTGCTTTCCTCCAGCCCGGTATGCATCGAACCCATGAGGATTCGATTTTTCAACGTAGTGAAACCTAAATCGAGTGGTTGAAAAAGAAGGGGGTAGTTCATGGCGTTGACTGTTTCAGAATAAGGGTACAAGGTATCCAAACCAACCAATAGAAGTTATGTAAAATCGATTTTTTTCTTGAGCGGAACCGTCATTGCGAGCACCGCGCGAAGGATATGAGGTTAGGGCGAAGCCTGCCTGTCCGGCAGGCAGGCAATCTCCCTTTTTAGAATCTGGGCTTCGAAAGAGGATCGTCTGCATTGCGGCATGGGCAGGCTTCGCGCCATCTCACTTTCCACGGCAGGTACTCGCGATGACGAGAAAATAAACTCACATAACGGAGTATTTTTAAAATGACTTATTGATATTTAAGTCACCATATAAAAACCAATCGTTAATAGTGCAAGATGACAAAATGAAAAAACTGATTCCTTACCTCTTAATCCTGATATTCTTTGTGATTGCCTTGTTTGCAAGACAATGCCGCGAAGCAAAGAATGATGAGGGGCTTACGACAGCTACCAAAGAAAAAACAAACTCGTCCAAAGCAATCGGCAACCTGGATGTATTTAGAGATGAAACCGCAGAATTCTTTTTCACCAAACACGCCCGATGCAGAATGGATTGCAGACACATCACCCAACGCGAAGTAAAAGAGATCGTGAGAAAAGCTGAAGTGAATTACTCCAAAAGTGAACTAGATGCACCTCGCGGCCCGAAGTATGCCTTGGAAGGGTATACCTCAAAAGAAAAGCAACATATACGCATTATCGTTGCTCCTAAGCAAAACCACTTGACGATCGTTACTGTGATTGACCTGGATGAAGAATGGGCCTGCGGAAGTTGTAGGTAAATCAGTCGATCTGATTGTCACCTATCTCGACTTTCGTTTGATAAAATCCCCAAGGCCGTTTCCAAGTATTTCGTAAGCAGATTGAATACGAGTTGTCATCTCAAAATCGCCACCATATGATACTTTACCCACAAAGCCAGCAAACGCAATCTTGGCAATAACGTTGCTAAGGTTTCCAGATTCCACCACCCAACACTCGCCATCCAGCTCGGCAGGATGACCTATCACACCTGCATACCAGCCCGGCTCCGTTCTCATCGTTTTTATAATTAGTGTATATTTTGCCTTGTCATCGCCAAGCTTTGCCTTATAAAATTTCTGAAATCCTACAATGAAAGCAGGTCGGTACAGTGTCTTCCGATCTTCAAACCACCTACGAACAAAAGCCGCACCCTGGCCCTCTTCTTTTGCCTCCCAGTCAGCTTCCTTTGTCTTTTATATATTCTACCTCGTCAATTTCAGCACCGACACGCATACCCTCATAATCGAAGACAAGTTCGTAGGTATCCTGCGTGCCTATTCCATCAAGACTGCCGCTGACTATCTTTCGTTTCTGTCCATAGGTAGCAACCGCCACTAACGAAAAAATGATAACACATCTAATTGTAATCATACTTCAATATCGTGAACAACTATTCAAAATTCAAAACAATTGACGATCTTACAAAAGATGTTTTTTAGAAATCGAAATCACAGATGCTTTTCCAAGTCCCCACTTTAATCATTAGATAACTTTCCTATTTTTGAGTATGAAACATCTCTTCACACTCGCCCTTCTAATCAGCACCTCACTAAGCCTAGCTCAAAAAGCCCGAAAATACACAGACGTAACCGATGAACTCGCAAAGAAAGTAGTCGCAACCCCCGTTAGCACTGTGCCGTTTCGGTTGGCAGTAGTACCTTTTGCCGCCACAAAATTCTCGGTGGAAACTTCCACTCAGTTTGGAGATTATTTGACTGAGACCATTATTGGCGCGCTGGCTGGCCATCCTGCCAAAATAAAGTTGTTCGAGCGTACGCGCCTAGATGCGGTATTGAAGGAACAAGAATTTATTCTCACTGATTTGATGAAGCCAGCAGCTGCTCTAAAAATTGGCCAGCTCGTACCGATTGATGCACTACTCTCTGGCACGTACACTAAACTAAAATCATACATAGATGTAAGCGCGCGGTTAATCGATGTTGCCTCTGGCGAAATTCTGATGAGCTACAACGGCCGTATCAAAATGAATAAAAATCTAGCCACACTTTTTAAAAACTCAACTAATTTGGTAGTGATCAACAACACCCAACCCCTACCGGCAAATGGCAACCCCGTAAACGTTACGGTAAACAACACCATTAACACTGGCAACAACGAATCCAAAAAAACGAAAGAAGACATCTGCAAAGAGCGATCAGTTGAGTTCATTGCGCGATTAAGTGATTTAAGTTCCACCGACAAGATAAATAAGCTCGTCAATGATGCCATTAAAATACCCTTTGATAATGTCTGCGGAAAATTTCATTACGAAATCATGTATAATTTCGCCAAATACAAAATTCAGGACAACAACTACCAACGCTTCATCTTACAAACACTCGATACGATCACCAACCCGACTAGCGACAATCGTTCCTTTGAGATATTTCAATTTCTGGCAGCCGATAAAGTGATAGACGAAGCTGAGTGGCTTGCAGGCCTTCATGCCATGTCGCGCGTAGGTAATTATACACTGTCCAGTTACCTTCGAATTTTTTTTATCAAAGCACCATTAAATGATGAAGCTACCTCGCTGAAGAGAATCGATACGTTTCTGAGGTTAGCTCAAGAGAGTAAAATCGGATTACCGAGACCACTTCCTATTGAAACCGTGTTTTTCGAAATGATGGAAAGCCTGCGAGACAATACCAGATTGAGCAGGTATATTTTCAAAAACTACTCAAAACAATTCCGTTTGGATGAAGAGAGTAAATCCAAAGTTTTTCATGAACTGGATTACCTGTATCAATACGAGGTCGATCCGACAAAAAAAACAGAAACCGTCAGTTGGATAAGTGAATTTTTCAATGATAACGAATACCCAAAAGCACATGACCACCTCTACGAATTCGCCCGTCATTTTGAATTAACAGACTACGAAGATCGAAACGAGAAAATCCGCAAAGAATTCCCCGAAGAAGATCTAAAAATATTAGTTAGTCGATGCCAATCAAAATTTTCTAGTTACGCCACACTCACTCCTTACCCCAGCCAAAAGGAAGATCGAATCAATTTTTGCGTCAGGTACAATGTGCCGATAACGGGAGTTATTCCATCGATGCAAGAAGCTGGCGCACTGCTGCGTGGCACAAACTTAGATGAGCAACTTCGCGTAGTTAATCTACTAACCTTAATGAACAATAAACCTAAGATCATCGAAAATGATTTGATTAATCTGTTCGACAAGCGAACATTGGAGGATAGAGGTAAGCTCAATGAAATTCAAACCATTGCCATTGAGATATTAGGGAATATAAAAACGCAAAACCCTAAGGCTATCAATCATATGATCAATGTGCTGCCCAACTATGGCAATGATACCAAGGCAGCCGAAGGATCATTGGTAAAAATTGGTAAAGCTGCAGTACCTGCTTTGATTACGCGACTGGACAAAACGACAGATCAAGATGGGGGGCTTCAATACCAGCTAATTACGATTTTGGGCAAAATTGGAAAGGATGCTAATGCAGCCGAACGATCAATCAACCGAATATTAAAAATCAATCGTAATAAAGATGTGGTCTATGCGGCAGAGGCAGCGCTACAGTCAATTAATTAAAAGTAAAGACTCACTATTACTCTACTATTTTTAATACCACATTCCCCACTTTTTGCCCAGACTCAACATATTTGTATGCCTCTACAATTTGATCTAATGTATAGGTCCGGTCAATGACAGGCTTAAATTCGCCTTTCTCAAGAAGCCCTTTTAAAAATAGCACATCTTCTTTTGTGATGGTTGGCAATGGAAACAAAACCTTTTTTCCACCCCTGATGGGTGTTGTAATAGCCAACAAAACGTTCTCGGCATTTTTTCCAAGTTCCGTTGAAATGTAAATTCCTTTCTCGGTAAGTAAAGGCTTGCACTGCCCAAAAGAGCTTTTGCCGACTGCATCAAAAATGAAATGAAACTTTGTTTCAGTTCTTGTGAAATCTTGCGTTTGGTAATCAATCACCACATCGGCCCCAAGTGATTTTACTAGCTCCACGTTTTTGGTGTTGCATACGGCAGTTACCGTTGCCCCCATCTGTTTGAGCAATTGCACAGCAGCAGAACCAATGGCGCCTGTCGCGCCATACACTAAAACATCCTGTCCTCGTTGGACCTTTGCTGCTCTGATATCCACTAATGCATAATGGGAGCCTTCCGTACTTGCCGCTGCTTGCTCAAAGTTTATGTTGTCTGGCATCGTTGCGATGGCGTCCGCCTCTGCGATCGTCAAATATTCTCCATGCCCTCCAAAGGTTCTGTCATTAAAACCAAAAACACGATCGCCCCGCTTGAAGGTGGTAACCTGTTGGCCGATCTCATCTACTACACCAGCAAATTCACTTCCTAATACTTGAAACTTGGGCCGCAGAAGACCACTCCAAAATCGCGAAATGAAATACTCAGCACTGCGGAAGCCCGCGTCCGTTCGGTTGACCGTAGACGCATATACTTTTACCAATACCTCGTTTTCCTTCGGAACAGGCTTCGGCACATCCTTTAATCTGGCCACTTCAGGGGGGCCATATTCAGTATAAACAATTGCTTTCACTCTTTTGTAAGCTTATCACTACAAGATATAACTTTTTCCTGTACCGTGACCAAACTCCATGGCCTATCAATCAGCCAATATTCGCAGTGTAACAAAAAAAAGAGCGCAATCACTCGCGCCCTCTTTACACCTCCTGTCGACCACAATTTTGTTTACTTAGTCAGCTGGGTGAAGGTTTCTCAAATACAGTCTATTCCAACTGTTTACTTCCCAATGCTCCAAATAGCATCATACCCAAACTCAACTTCTTTCGCTTTGGTGGTGGTCAGCGCATAGTCTAACGCTTTTATCAATTGCGGAATACTGCACGCTTCTACCAGTGCACGCTTATCGTTTTTTACGGCATCGCCATTGAAAGGAACGCCCGCTCCACCTATTAGCCCAATCACATAGGTACCTTGTTTATTGGCGTTGTTTTCATCCCGACCAGCCATACTGAAGTGCAACTGTGGGCTCAGAATTACTTTGTCATTCTTGTCGGCACCCACGGTCATTTTCAGCGTAATGCTGATCAGGCCGTCTACATCGGCTTCTTTCATCATGTTTACAATGGGTACATTAGATGTTTGATTGGATGAAATCGAACCGAATATTTCGGATAGCTTTTCAGGGCTCGAACGCAACGTGTTTTTGTAGGTAGTTTGTATCGCGCTTTTTGTGTTAGCGGCATCTGCCGGAAACAATGTTTGATACTGGGTAGTGCCCGTCACTTTTTCAACAGGCACAAAATCAATTTTATGCTTTTCGCGAAAGAGCTTCACCATCTCGGTGTAAAGAACATCCAGCACATATTGCCAGTGTTCGGTTGGCAACTGTGGAAACTGATAGGTGTAGGTAGTAGTGGTGGTGCGTGTGTAGGTGGTGCCGCCTATCGTGGTGCTGGATGAACTTGAAAACGATTCTTCCTTAAACGTGCGGCCATCCAACACCAAGGAGGTAAGGCCAAGCTTTGATGCCATGGAAAGCGGCATGCCAGTAGTGGCGTTTGGCTTTTGAAAGTCAAAACCGAGATTCGTATTGGGTGCATAGCCGGTAATCTTGAGCCCCACATTGAGCCCTCCTTCCTGCCTGCCCTTTACAATCACAGGCATGGAAGCGCATGACACGCTACGCAGTTCTGCCGAATGAATATTAC
>JABFSY010000288.1 GCA_013140395.1 Cyclobacteriaceae bacterium | reverse complement strand
ACCGTAGTTTGATTTAGAATCTGTAAGACAACCCAATCCCTTGCTGTTGCGGGGTAATATTGAAATGAACAGAGGTAGCCTCTAATTTCCGCCTGTACTTCGTAGAAGCAATTGATCCCACAATGGTCAGCGGAATGCCGGTGCCCATGAAGGCGAAGCCGCCTAAGGTTAAAAGTGCACCTGTCACGGCTTTTGGATCACTAGAGGTTTGTTGTGTTCCGCCAGTTGACGTATAAGTAGTTGTATAGGTTGCATCGTTCAGGTTTGAAATCCCAACGATTATTGCTACGACACCGACAGCGGTCAGAGCAATCCCAGTCGTTTTCATTTTATTATACTTCTCAACCTTGAGCCGATAATTCATCTGCTGCTGGTTAAACTGAGCTGAGGCCGATAAAGAAAAAGCAACCGATAAAATAACAACAATTACAAGTTTCATATCTGATTTTAAGGTTTAAGTAAGACAACCGCTTACCAATAGACCACGAGTTTAGCCATAAAAATAACGCATTAATGAGATTCTCTAAAATTTGCCACTTACAAAAAATATAAAATGAGATTGAAAGAACACAAGAACATAGCGCTGTATATACCGTTAATACAACGCTTCAAAATCTATAAACTAAACCAATCCCTTGTCCCTGAGGGGTAACATTGAAATGAACTGAGGTGGCTTCCAACTTATGCCGATATTTTCGAGATACTGCCGAGCCCACAATGGCCAGTGGAATCCCGGTACCCAAACAGGCTACTGCTCCTACCGCTAAGCCACTCAATGCAGTTGTTTGTTGGGTGTTTGTATTAGAAGAATAAGGTGTTGTATTGGTGTTGTTGTTGTTGTTGAGGCTTCCCACTCCAGCAATCACGGCAATGCCTCCACCGGCTGCAATCAATAGGATGCCTGCTTTTTTTATCTTATTATACTTCTCAACTTTTAGTCGATAGTTGACTTGTTCGTGGTTAGACTGGGCAGATGTTGTAAGAGAAAACCCAAAAGACACAATAATAAAAACACCCAGTTTCATATTTAGATTTTTAACGTTTTTCGATGTTTGTTTCTAGACTATTGATACAGCTTGCCATTAGCTTCAAAAGTAGTGTGTTGGGGGAATTTCCAACAATTCTCAAGTCGACAAAAACATCTCTTCTCTGGTAAATCAATTTTGTCTTTTTGGGTTTGCAAGCGGGTTCTGCACCTGAGGGATTGCCCAAATAGCTCTTGCCCAATGGACAATGTCTATTAATTTATTAAACAATAAGTGTCTGTAAATGAATAGATTATAGTTTCATTCTTAAGACTACCCAAAAACCTTATCTTTTTTTGAATTGCTCACTTGGTAACTAACCTTATGTTCCTATCTTTGCAGTCCTTTTTGCGGTAGGAAACCCTCAAATTGGTTTAAAAACAAGTAAAACAGTTTCAATCATGCCTGGAATATTAGGACGAAAAGTAGGAATGACCAGTGTATTTGGTGCTGATGGCACAAGTATATCGGTAACGGTCATTGAGGCAGGCCCTTGCGTAGTTACGCAGGTAAGGAGCCAAGAAGTAGATGGCTATAAAGCCGTTCAACTTGCGTTTGGTGAGAAAAAAGAGAAGAACACCTCAATGGCAATGCAAGGTCATTTTAAGAAAGCGAATACAACGCCAAAGAAGAATTTGGTGGAGTTTCGTGATTTTACTGCTGAATTTGATGCCATTGCTGAGTTAGGCAAAGAAATAAAGGTAGGTGACATTTTTGCAGAAGGTGATTTCATCGATGCAGTTGGCACTTCAAAAGGTAAAGGCTTTCAAGGTGTTGTAAAGCGTTACGGCTTTGCTGGTGTGGGTGGTCAAACTCACGGACAGCACAATCGTCTTCGTGCACCTGGTTCAATGGGTAACGCTTCGTTTGCGGCCCGTGTAATCAAGGGCAAGAGACTTCCCGGTAGAATGGGAGGCGAGCGCGTAAAAACAATGAACCTGAAAGTGGTCAAGATCATGCCCGAGCAAAATCTTATTTTGATAAGTGGATCGGTTCCGGGTGCAAAAAATTCAACGATAATCCTGCAAAAGTAATGGACATAGCAGTTGTAAAGTACAGTGGCGAGAGCACGGGCCGCAAAGTAAACCTCGAAACAGAGGTTTTCGGCATTGAACCAAATGATCATGCGATCTATTTGGACGTAAAGAGCTATTTGGCCAATCAGCGTCAAGGAACTCATAAGTCTAAGCAGCGTAACGAGATTTCAGGTTCCTCTAAGAAAATCAAAAAGCAAAAAGGAACGGGAGGTGCTCGTGCGGGAAATATTAAGAACCCTCAATTTAAGGGTGGTGGTCGTATTTTTGGACCTACACCGCGCGATTATTCTTTCAAGCTGAATAAGAAAGTGAAGGAATTGGCTAGAAAGTCTGCCCTTACTTATAAAGCGAAAGATAATTCTATCGCTATTTTGGAAGACTTTAATTTTGAAGCGCCTAAGACTAAACAGTATTTGGCAATGTTGAAGTCGCTTTCTTTGGGCGATAAGAAGACCTTGTTTATCCTTCCAGAGGTTAATAAAAACGTGGTTCTGTCAAGCAGAAACGTTCGTAATACAAAAGTTATCACGGCAGCTCAACTTAATACGTATGACGTGATGAATGCAGACAACTTGGTGTTTGCCGAGAGTTCAATCAATTCAATCAATAGTCTATTAAAATAAACAGTAAGCCAAATGAGCATTCTAATTAGTCCCCTGGTTACTGAAAAGATATCAAGCCTCAACGAGAAAGGAAAGTATGGTTTCATTGTGGAATCCTCTGCTAACAAAGTGGAGATTGCCAAAGCCGTTGAGAAAATGTATTCAGTGAATGTAGCTAAAGTAAATACCATTAGTGTATTGGGTAAAAGCAAGTCACGTTTTACAAAGGGTGGAACGGTGTCTGGCAAAAAACCTGACTACAAGAAGGCAATTGTGACATTGGCTGCTGGTGAAGTAATTGATTTTTATAGTAACGTTTAATAAAGAGCTGACATGGCACTTAGAAAACTGAAACCCGTAACTGCAGGAACACGCCATCGCTTGGCTCCTGTATTTGATGACATTACGGAAACCACGCCCGAAAAGTCGTTGTTGGTGACTTTGAAGAAAACCGGTGGACGTAATACAAATGGTAGAATGACCATGCGTTACATTGGCGGTGGACACAAGCAAAAATTGCGGTTGATTGATTTCAAGAGAACTAAAGCGGGCGTTCCAGCTGTCGTGAAATCGATTGAATACGATCCGTCACGCACAGCTAGGATTGCTAAGCTTTATTACGCGGACGGCACAAAGACTTATATCATTGCACCGCAAGGAATCAAAGTTGGTCAGACTTTATATTCTGGAGACAATATTGCTCCTGAGGTCGCTAATGCATTGCCACTGTCAAAAATTCCAGTAGGTACAATTGTTCATAATGTAGAGGTGAAGCCTGGTCAAGGTGCATCTATTGCACGTAGCGCGGGTTCATTTGTTCAATTAGTGGCGCGTGAAGACGTGTACGCGACCTTGAAGATGCCTTCAGGAGAGATGCGCAACGTGTTGGTAAACTGCATGGCGACTGTGGGAGCAGTATCAAACGCAGAGCACATGAATGAAAGTGTGGGTAAAGCAGGCCGCAGCCGGTGGAGAGGAGTTCGCCCTCGCACTCGTGCGGTAGCCATGAACCCTGTTGATCACCCGATGGGTGGTGGTGAAGGTCGTGCCTCTGGAGGTCATCCAAGATCAAGAAACGGATTGTTGTCTAAAGGAAAGAAAACACGTCATCCTAAGAAATATTCAGATGGTTTAATCATAGCTAGGAAAAAGAAATAATATGGGAAGGTCAATAAAAAAAGGTCCTTATTTAGATGCCCGCCTTGCTAAGAAAGTGCAGGTAATGGAGCAATCTGGAAAGAAATCAGTTATCAAAACCTGGTCTCGCAGATCAACCATCACACCAGATTGTATTGGACACACGTTCGCAGTTCATAACGGGAATAAGTTTATTCCTGTGTATGTAACTGAAAACATGGTAGGTCATAAGTTAGGTGAATTCGCGCCTACTCGCACCTTCAAAGGTCATAGTGGTAATAATAAGTCAGAAGGCCCTGGCGCTAAAAAATAATTCCTCAGATGGAAACAGAAAAGAAAGTAAAAGGATCCGTAGCCAAAAGAGCTAAAATCCAAGCTGTAAAGGAGGCCGCAAAGGTGGGTCCCTCTACCGTATACTTACATAATGCCCCTACATCTCCTCGCAAGAGGAGATTAATAGCAGATTTGATCCGTGGGGAGCGTGTCAACAAGGCGTTGAACATATTGAAGTACGATGCGATGCACCCTTCTGCAAAAATGGAGAAATTACTTCTATCTGCCATCAGCGCCTGGGAAGCTAAGCACACAGACGTGAAGTTAGAAGAGGCGGATTTGTTTGTGAAAGAGATCTATGTAGGTGGTGGTCGTATTTTAAAACGTTTGCGTCCTGCACCACAAGGTCGGGCACATCGGGTGAGAAAAAGATCTAACCACGTTACGTTAGTAGTTGATAGAATGCCAGCAGAATTGGCGGCAGGAAAGAAAAAGAAACCAGTAGCAACAGAAACGGCAAAATAATGGGACAAAAGATTAATCCTGTAGGTTTTAGATTAGGCGTAGTACGCGGCTGGGATTCAGCTTGGTACGGAGGCAAAGATTTCTCTGACAAATTGGTCGAAGACCACATGATCAGAAAATATGTAGATGCCCGTATTCAAAAAGGTGGTATTGCCAAAGTTGTTATCGAGCGCAGTAGCTCGAAGAGAATTACGATTACTATCCATACAGCTCGGCCGGGAGTTGTTATTGGAAAAGGAGGAACTGAGGTTGACAAGATCAAGGAAGAGTTGAAAAACCTTACTAAGAAAGATGTACAGATCAACATCTTTGAAATTAAGCGCCCGGAGATGGATGCTCGATTGGTAGGTGAATCTATAGCACAACAATTAGAAGCCAGAATTTCTTATCGCAGAGCGATGAAACAAGCAATTGCTTCTACGATGCGTGTTGGCGCAGAAGGTATCAAAGTGAAATTATCGGGTCGTTTGGCAGGTGCTGATATGGCCAGAACAGAACAATACAAGGAGGGTAGAATTCCTCTTCACACACTACGTGCAGATATTGATTATGCAATATCCGAAGCTCAAACTGTGTATGGCAAAATCGGCATCAAGGTTTGGATTTTTAAAGGTGAAGTGTATGGCAAACGCGACCTTTCTCCAAATGTCGGAATGGTAAGCAACGCATCGGGAGAAAATAAAGGAGGAGCGCCAGCTGGTGGCCCTGATAGAAGAAGAGGAGGTAGCGATCGCGGAGGCAGAAACGAAAGAGGAGGTGAGCGCAACGAGAGAAGCGGTGGTCCTCGCGGTGGTGGCGACAGAAGAACAGGTGGAAAAAGATAATTGAGAGTTAAAAAAAGTAGCGAGTCATGTTACAACCAAAACGTACGAAGTTTAGAAAAATGCAAAAAGGCAAGACGAAAGGATTGGCCACACGTGGGCATCAAATCGCTTTCGGTTCTTTTGCATTGAAAGCACTTGAGCCATGTTGGCTTACCGCTCGTCAGTTAGAAGCTGCGCGTGTTGCTGTTACCCGCGAAATGAAGCGTGAAGGTCAAGTATGGATTCGTGTGTTCCCAGATAAGCCAATTACACGTAAACCTGCAGAGGTGCGTATGGGTAAAGGAAAGGGAGCGCCAGAGTATTGGGTGGCGGTTATCAAACCGGGCACAATTCTGTTTGAGGCTGGTGGCGTAACAATGGCTACTGCAAAAAAAGCATTGGCATTAGCGGATGGCAAGTTGCCCGTGAAAACTCGCTTTACCGTTCGCAGAGATTATGTAGAACAAGTAGAGAAGAAATAAGATGAAAAACACCGAAATAAAAGGACTCACGGTTGCTGAGTTAAAAGAAAAGATTGGGAGCGAACAGGAGAATTTGCGCAAAATTAAATTGGCTCACCAAATATCTTCTATAGAAAACCCCATGAAAATCAAAGAGGCTCGCAAGTTGGTT
>JABFSY010000350.1 GCA_013140395.1 Cyclobacteriaceae bacterium | reverse complement strand
GTTGAGTTGCATTGGCCAAAGAAGTAATGGATGGAAACGATTTTACAAAGCGCAGATAGTAGGGCAACCCTTGTGCTACCCTTGTTTGTTGTAGAATAATTTCTGAAAGCCATATTTTATAGGGATCAACAGTCTCGCGCCAAGGAAGCTGTCGTTTATTTTCCTCATACCACTCAATTATTTTTTTTTGAAACTCTGCGGCTTTCATTTTTTCAAAAAAACGAACTAAACAGATGAAAAACAGCATTCGAACCAGCAGAACCTTCCTTCTGTCGGTTTTTTACTCCACTTTGTTGATAGTCAGTAAATTAATTTTGGAATTGAATCAACTGCTTCTAAATTTGCGATCCCAAAAAAGTAGGACATCAAAACCAATCATTGTGACAAAAGCTGACTTAATCAACCAAATCGCTGACAAAACGGGAATTGACAAAGCAGATGTTTCGGCATCCGTTGAGGCGTTCTTCAACATCGTAAAGAGTAACATGGCCTCGGGGCATAATATCTATGTGCGCGGTTTTGGAAGCTTTATTAACAAAAGGAGAAAGAAAAAAATTGCTCGTAATATCTCACGCAACACGGCTATTGTGATCGAGGAACACTATGTCCCCAGCTTCAAGCCAGCTAAGATTTTCGTAAGTAAAATCAAGAATAGCGATAAGGTTAAGCAATTGGCCGAAAAGTAACTTCGTTTTTCGTTGCTAGGTTTTCGTTGTTTGCTGCTTTTACGAACAACCCACAACTTACAACGAACAACCTTTCCATCATGTTAAAAACAAGAATCATTTTAGTTGCCGCCAGCGCCATCATCATTTGGCTTATTTTTTTGCTGCCCAAGGCCGTGGTTGAGAACGATAGCCAGCTAAAGTCAGTGGATTCAACGCAGTCTGGCCAGGCTATCCCTTCTTCGGGGCATAGCGATGTACCTGTTACTTTAATCAATTCCATCAAAACCTTGAGAGCCCAGTACTTACCGGGTTCGACAAATCAAAAAAATGCTATCTTTGCCGACTCTTTGCGAAGCCTATACACGCAAGCAGGTCAATTTGACAGCGCAGCATGGTATGGCGAGCAAGCAGCAACGTTCTTTAATACAACTGAAAGCTCTCTAAAAGCCGGCAACAGCTACTACGAAGCGTACACTTTTGCACTTCAACCCGAAAAGCAAAAGGCGATGGCGGAGAAGGCGCAGTTATGGCTAGGAAAAGCGATACAGGCAAATCCAAAAAATCTGGAAGCCCGAACAAAAATGGCGATGACTTACTTGAGTTCATCATCACCCATGCAGGGCATCCAGATGATGCGCGAAGTATTGGCAGAAGACCCAAAAAATGAGTTTGCTCTTTATAACATGGGCATGCTGTCCATTCAATCAGGGCAGTATGATCGAGCCATTGAAAGACTGAATGAGTTAGTAGCTGTGAACCCGAATCATATACAAGGGCAGCTTTTATTAGGAGTCGCGTTTCTTAACAAGGGAAACAAAGAAAAAGCGAGGCTTCAGTTTGAAAAAGTAAGGAAATTGGATAATGATCCCGCGGTGCAAGCCACGGTAGATTCTTATCTGAAAGATTTAAATTAAGTTAATTGTTAAACCCGTCCCGACTTGTCGGGACAAAAACCAAAAAGCATTATGCCAAGTGGTAAGAAAAGAAAGAAACACAAAATGGCCACTCACAAGCGCAAAAAGCGTTTGAGAAAAAATCGCCACAAGAAAAAATAATGGTCTCGAGCCGCATGACAACGCGGCTCCAAACCTATTGTATTGAGCGTGTCAATACAAAACCAAAGAATTAGTCCTATTGTACAACATCCAATTTTTTAAGTTTTGAGTAATGAACTAATCATTAGTGCAACTCAGGACGGATGTCGCATAGCTCTACTGAAGGATAAACAGCTTGCCGAGTTTCATGAAGAACAAGACGGAAGTAAGTTTGTAGTAGGTGATATTTACCTGGGTACTGTAAAGAAAATAGTACCCGGTTTGAACGCAGCATTTATTGATATTGGGTATGAGAAAGATGCCTTTCTTCACTACCTGGATCTGGGAGCGCAATTTGCCTCACTGCTTAAATTCACTAAACTAGTCCGAAGTAAAAAAATCACCGGTGGTAAACTGGATAAATTTCAACTTGAAAAAGACATCGACAAGCATGGCAAAATAGGCCAACAGCTTGCCAAGGTTCAGTTGATTCCAGTGCAGGTGGTAAAAGAGCCGATCTCTACCAAGGGGCCGCGACTTTCGTGTGAGTTATCTTTAGCCGGGCGATACCTGGTTCTGGTTCCCTTTTCATCCGGAGTGAGCATTTCCAAACGGATTTCCAGCAGCGATGAGCGCAAGCGCTTACAGCGCCTCATTCAATCTATCAAACCCGAAAATTTTGGTGTGATTATCCGCACCGTTGCCGAAGGCAAAGAAGTAGCTGAGCTTGACAAAGACATGAAGAGCTTGGTCAAGATGTGGGACGATGGTGTAGCGCGCATGGTAGACGCCAACCCACGAGATAAAGTGATCGGTGAGCTGAACAAGACTTCTTCCATTCTTCGCGATGTGTTAAACGAATCGTTTGACAATGTGATTGTAGACGACAAGAAGATCTATGACGAGGTTAAGAGCTATATCCATACAATCGCCCCGGACAAAGAAAAGATAGTTAAGCTGTACACCGGCAAAGCGAAAATTTTTGAACACCTGGGTGTCGAGAAGCAATTGAAGGCAGCCTTTGGCCAAACAGTGAGCCTTCGTGGAGGTGGATATTTGATCATTGAACATACAGAGGCACTTCATGTCATTGATGTCAATAGTGGGAACAAGTCCAATCGGGAAGAAAGTCAGGAAACAACGGCTCTTTCGGTAAACATTGAAGCTGCTAAAGAAGTAGCGCGCCAATTTCGCTTGCGCGATATGGGTGGCATCATCGTGGTGGACTTCATTGACATGCGTGGTTTAGATAACAAGAAGTTGATCTATAACACGGTCAAGGAAGAAATGGAAGCCGACAAGGCGAAGCACACCATTTTGCCACTCTCTAAATTTGGGTTGATGCAGATCACCCGCGAGCGAGTGCGCCCGCAGATGAACATCGCCACCAAAGAGGTTTGCCCAACTTGCAACGGTAGCGGAAAGATAGAAGCTTCAATACTGGTCACCGACAAAATTGAAGAGCACATTCGCCATTTGTTTGAAAAGCAGAATGAGAAAAAATTGGTGCTTGCTTTGCATCCCTTCTTGTTTGCTTACTACACCAAAGGATTCATTTCAAAAAGGATGAAGTGGTTTTTCAAATACAAACACCCGGTAGAGCTAATTAAGGATTCATCACTTGCCATTACTGAATATAAGTTCTTAAATAGAGACGGTGAAGAGATAGAATTGGCGCAAGAGAAAAGTACCCCTGCGTTAGCGGGTGACTAAAACTGTTTGTACGTTGAAAACATAGGCCCTTCCTTGTTAAAAGGAAGGGCCTGTTTTATGTAAGCATGAGCTATTCGTCCACGTCTTTTGAAATTGATATCGCCTCAACTTTTTTGTGTCAGATAATAATTTCATTTTCAATTTTTGTCATTGAATAGGATTTGTACTTTCATCCCTTCATCGGTAGTAATTCTCATTTCGCCACCCAATTTTTGCTTTGTCATTTGCTCTACAAACTTCATTCCGAAAGAAGGTTGAATAAGTTCTTCTGTCGTTCCATTATCTTGAATGAAGTAGACTAATTTACTTGCTAGTGGATCTCTGTCAATACCATAGGTAATTGTAAGAACTTCTTCAGGGCAGGCATATTTAATTGAGTTGGTTAACAATTCATTATGGATTAGGCCTAAAGTCAATGCATGACTAAGTGTAAGTTCTACCTGAGTAGGGAGAAAGACCAACACCCGCTTCAGTGAAACTTCAATCAGTGATGAAGCCACACTGTTCGTTAGCTGAGGCAAATAGGTATCCATCTTTACCCTCTCAATATTCTCCTGTTGATAGAGCATGTCGTGGACCAATCCCATGACATGAACTTTATTGCTTAAATCAACTAAAAATCCTTTTACCTGAGGTTCATTTATCTTAGGCGACAAAATGTTAATTAGACTGGATATAATCTGAAGGTTATTTTTTACCCGATGATGAATTTCATGTAGAAGAACTTCCTTTTCCTTATTATTTACCTGGAGCCATCGATTCAACTTTTTGTTCTTTCTATATCGATAGAAATAAGAACTCCCCACTATTGTAATCAGGCAAAGAATGGTGAACACCAATGCAATCTGCAATTTTTGTGATTTTATTTTAACTTCCCTTAGCTCGTTTTCTGATTTCAGCGTTTGCAAATCTCTTGACTTTTTCTCGGACTCATACTCAATTTGAAGTCGGGCCACATCAAGTTGGCTATCACCATTCATCATGTTATCTCGGAGAAGCTTGCTTTGCTGAAGGGTAACAGCTGCTTGTTTGTATTCTTGCATACTAAGTAGTATTTCAGATTTTAATTCTAGCAATTCCTGCATATCTCTTATACAGCCAATCTCAGTTGCTATTTGCAAACTATTATTAATGATAGGTAACGCCTTGCGCCACTCGTTCATTTGGATCAGCATTTTGGCCATCGCTTTTCCCATCTGGGCTTCTGACCTTCTGAGACCCATTTTTTTGTTGAGCGCATAGGCAGAGGCAAACCAAGCATACGCACTTCTCCATTCTTTTTGTATTCGATAACAATCTGCCAAATTAGAATAGGCCGCAGCCAAATGAATTTGCGTGCCACGCTCTCTCACTTCTTTTATCCACTGATTATAATAATACAAGGCTGAATCATAGTTGCCTAATTGTTTGTGGGCGTCAGCGATACTGCCTCTAAAGGATGGCTCATGTAGATTTTGATAGTGGGAAGAGGCCTCACGGAAATACGGAAGTGATCCATCATAATTTTTAAGGTGATAATAATCAAGTCCGATGTTATAATTGGTGAAGGCTAGTTTCTCTTCACTATCTGACAACTGAACAAATCGAAGAGACTCCAAATCTTTTTCAAGTTTGCTTTTATAGTAAAGCGATTCTTCGGAAGGTGAAGAAAATTGAATAGGTATACTCATGTCGCGATAACCGGGCAGCGACTCTTGTAGTTTGAAAGATTCGATCGTATTTTGGATTGCCAACCGATATTGACCTGTTGCGCTATAGATGAGCCCTTTATGGCTTTTTATTTTAGCCATTGAACTATCCATTTTGAGTTTCTGGTATGCACCTTCCGCTTTATTGTACCAATGCAAGGCACTATCAAATTTACATCTGTAGTATTGAACAAGACCCTTGTAGTGAAAGGATTTAGCTTGATTGAATTGATCCTTTCTTATCGTAGACAAAAGTTGGCCCTCATTGAGGTACCTCCACGCCTTATCAAATTGTCCATCGTGCCAATACAACATACCGAGGTGAATGAGCACGATCGTTGTCAAACTATCAGCTCGATTCGCCCTAGAATAGCCCAATGCTTTCAAACCATTTCGGACTGTCTGTTGAAATGGAAGACCTTTATCCAATGATTGTTGATAATATGAAATGGCTTGTTCATGCCCGTTCTGTGCATTGACTCCCAAGCTGAATAGTAGGAATAACAACCAAAGATTATAAAATGAACGGATCATGAAGCCAATATCAAATCTGTTTGTTTCGCCTAAGTGTTATAATTCCACTTAAAAATTAAACAATATCTTTAGATATAATGGCAAAAGACTCAAATTCGTGTATTTGGGGCTTAGGATGTTTAGAATCTAAATTTATTTAAGGAGCTAGCTTCTTTTCTACCAATTTTTTGATGGCAGTAGCTCGTCCAGCTTTAAGCGTTTCAAGGAGTGGGCTTCCTATTTTTTCAAGCAGCAGCTCATACAACGGCTTGATATCTTTGATAACTTCATCACGTGAGATATTTGTTGTAAAAGTACCCATGTCCATTTGGGTGATCATATCCGACTTATTAGAATATCCGTCACCTAGATATTCAAGTACAGAGAGCGAGGATACAAACGTCATGGTAGCGTCAAACTTC
>JABFSY010000397.1 GCA_013140395.1 Cyclobacteriaceae bacterium | reverse complement strand
TTGTCTACGTACTTCTTCGATCATCGCCATAGCCGCACGACCTACCGCACCCATTGCCATTGCAGAGAATACGAAAGGAAGCATACCTCCGATGAATAGACCTGCCATCACATTTGCTTTCGATACGTCAATCGCATGGATTTGAGCAGTAGTCATGAACGCACCAAACAAAGCCAATGCGGTAAGTGCCGCTGATGCAATTGCAAAACCTTTACCGATTGCTGCTGTAGTGTTACCAACTGCATCTAACTTATCTGTACGCTGACGAACTTCTTTCGGAAGTTCAGACATTTCAGCTATTCCACCTGCATTGTCAGAGATAGGTCCATAAGCATCTACTGCTAATTGAATACCCAAATTAGAGAGCATACCTACCGCTGCAATAGCGATACCGTATAATCCGCCAAAGTAAAATGCACCAATGATAGAGAAAGCAATCACTAACGTAGGTAGCATGGTTGACATCATACCCACGCCTAAGCCGGCAATGATGTTGGTAGCTGCACCGGTAGAAGATTGTCTTACAATAGAGAGTACAGGCTTCTTGCCCATAGCTGTATAATATTCAGTGATCAAACCAACCAACACACCGCCCACAAGGCCGATGATGGTTGCCCAGAACACGCCCAATGAAGTCATCACACGAACTGTAGGATTGCCAGCATCATCTCTGTACAACAAGTCATTGTACGTCCACTCTGCTGGAAGCATCCAAGTGATGATGAAATACGAAGCGATGATCATGACAATGGATGAAGAAAACTCGCCCATATTCAATGCTCTTTGTGGATCGCCACCTTCTTTTACTTTCACGAAGAATGTTCCAACGAACGACATGATAATGCCGACTCCTGCTAGAACCAACGGCAACAATACAGCAGAAAGTCCATTGAAGTTATCGCTAAAACCCGGTACCATAAACGCAGCACCTAATACCATCGTACCCACAATAGAACCTACATACGACTCAAACAAATCAGCACCCATACCAGCCACATCACCTACGTTATCACCTACGTTATCGGCAATCGTTGCAGGGTTCAATGGATGATCTTCAGGGATACCGGCTTCTACTTTACCAACTAAGTCGGCACCTACGTCAGCGGCTTTTGTATAAATACCACCGCCCACGCGTGCAAACAACGCGATAGAAGATGCACCAAATGAAAATCCTGTGATGATCGTGATTACTCTGGTTACGTTGTCTTGGGTATCCAATCCAAACATATTTCCATATACAATCAAAAGAATACTAAGCCCAAGTACACCAATACCAACCACACCCATTCCCATTACCGAGCCGCCTACGAAAGCGATCTCCAGGGCTTTGCCCAAACTTTTCCGAGCTGCGTTGGTAGTGCGTACGTTTGCTTTGGTAGCCACCCGCATGCCAATGAAACCTGCGAGCGCAGAGCTGAATGCCCCAAGAGCAAAAGATACACCTACTAACCATGAAGAGGTTGTGCCATTGGCCGTTACAGCCAGAAGAACCGCCACACAAGCCACAAAAACAACGAGCACCTTATACTCGGCTTTTAAAAAGGCCATAGCGCCCTCGGCAATGTGGCCAGCAATTTTCTTCATTTTGTCGGTGCCGGCATCTTGATTAGCCACCCAGGCACTTTTCCAAACAACATACAATAAGCCCAGAACACCGAAGAAGGGCAACGCATACAACAATTGATTTAGCATACAGGTTTTAAGGTTTAAGATTCACGCCCATCATTATCAGGGCTTAAAAAAAGTTCCGCAAATATAGAAGAACTTACGCATTGGTCAATAGCCATTTTGGGCGTGAAAATGGAGGTTTTTCGTAGTTAAAGGCAGTTTTCGCACCGAAACTTTTGAGAAGGTGTGGTATTACAAATGAGGGGTAAAGCCAACGGGCCTTCTAAAGCAATTCTTTGCTGGCGAAAGAATTTCAAATATCAAGTAAACATCACTTTCAATCCAGCCCACAATTTTTTTTTGGCTTCATCATTGACAAGCAACTCGGGCAGCGGAAAGGAAACAATCACAGAAGTGCCTTGTGCCGGCAATACTTCAAATTTGGGCAAGCCTTCAGCCGGACTAAAGCACAACACGCGCTCAGGTTTTTCTACCCACAATGACAAATCGAGCTGCGATTGTTGTTTGATTGTGACTGAGTCCAAACTCTGTTTGACAGCGCCTACTATTTTTGACAGCAGCGCCTTTTCTGCTTCTTTCACTTCTGCCCATGGAACCGGTATCACCACAGTCACTCTCGGTTTGATGAGGTATAGTTCTTCTGGATAGGTGCTTTCAAAAATTTCTTGCATCGGTTCTTAAAAATAGTCGTCAGCCTTAGAGAGCCTCAGGCTGACAGTTACATCATTTAGTATCAAACAGCGATTTTAACTCGTGCGCCTCGCTTGGCTTCATCCTTCCGCCTAAGATTAATCGAAGTTGTCTTCTGCGCAGAGCTCCTTTGTACAATTCCATTTCTTCTTCTGTCTCAGGTTCTACTTCTGGAATTTCCACGGGCGTACCATTTGCATCTACCGCCACAAAAGTAAAGTATGCCGAGTGGCTTGCAATTTTTTTTCCTGCGGGGATGTTTTCGGCATCTACATCAATGCGAATTTCAACCGATGAGTTAAATGCCCGTGTCGCTTTCGCGCGAAGCGTAACTACATCGCCTAAACGTATTGGCTCGCGGAAAGAGATGTTGTCTACCGAGGCCGTTACAACAATACTGCTGCAATGCTTTTGCCCCGCAATCGCAGAAACAATATCCATCCAGTGCATCAACCTTCCTCCCATTAAGTTATTGAGTGTATTGGTATCGTTGGGTAAGACTAACTCGGTCATACTTACGAAGGAATCTTTGGGGTGTTTCTTTTTGCGAGACATGAAAATATCTTAGGTTTATGATTTTGGATGCTGTTCTGTTATAGTTCTAGGTTTTTGCGCAGGTCATCTGGGTTTCTTCTATTATCCCAAATTCCTACAATTACTATTTCGCTGGTGTGCACTTTATAAAAAATAGAGAAGTTACTGACTAAAGAAACACGAACATCGTAAAAATCAGTAGGCTTGCCGAGGTAGTGTTTAGTCTCCAATAAAGATGCTTTTGTCCTAAACAGTTTTGATAGTTTTTTTGAATAAACCGAAGACCCGTTGTGCTTTATCCAATATTCAAGTATTTCTCTTCTAGCTTTTTTGGCAGTACTCGTCCAGACTATCCGTTTAGCCATAAGTCTTCTTCAGCATTCAGCTCGTCATTAGTAGTAAGATCGCCTTTGAGAATATCTTCTTCGCTATTCATCAGCATCTCCTTTTGGGCATCTGTTAACTTGAAAATAGTTTGGTCGATATTTACGTTGCCAAGTAGGTCATTTACCTTTTGCAACAGACTCATATCATTGACAGATATTATCTTATCCAGTAGGGTGTATTTTAAGTTCTCAGCCTGCATATTTTTGAACTAGTAGATAATGAAGCAAGTTACAAAAAAAGATCGCGAAACCGAGTGGCTACTAACCGTTAGTTTGTCTTTTTTCTTTCATAAAAACAAAAAAATATTTTGCATTGACCGAACGCTATTTGCTTATTGCGCAAGTTAAGTATGGAAAATCGCTATTCATTTACATCGTTACAAGTAATTGCTACTGGCATTACTACGATCACAACTATTATTACGGGGTAGCGCCCTCTGTATCCAATCCCCCATTGTACTAGTTTTTTGTTTTTTTTTGAGGTGAAAGGTTCATTTCAATAACGACAACCTATATCGATATCTATCTATTTTTCAAATGAAAGTCTTAAAATTCGGTGGCTCCTCAGTCGCTCATCCTGAACGGATAAAATCTGTAATTGAAATTCTGTTTCCCTACGTAAAACAAGAAAAGGTTGCAGTTGTGTTTTCTGCATTTGGCGGAGTCACGGATTCACTCATACAACTTAGTGCAAAAGCTCTTGCAGGAGATGTTGGATACAAGATCGAGTTGGAACAATTGGAAAAAAGGCATTTGGAAGCAGTACGCGAGTTAGTCGATATTCAGAAACAGAGTGGTGTGATTGCCCAGGTAAAGTTCACCATCAACGAATTGGAAGACATTCTTCATGGTATTTTTTTGGTGAAGGAAAGAACGTTTCGCTCATTGGATTATATCATGAGTTTTGGAGAGCGACTTTCCGCCTACATCATTGCAGAGGCGATTAATGGACAAGGTATAAAGGCTGAATTTTTAGATGCTCGTTCTGTGGTTAGAACTGACAGTAATTTCGGCAATGCTAAAATTGATTTTAAAACCACGAATCAATTGATTCAAGATTATTTTAAAAGCCATGTTGATCTCCAAGTAGTCACTGGCTTTATTGGATCATCCGCTTCAGGTGAAACGACCACCATAGGAAGAAGTGGATCAGACTATACGGCAGCTATTTTTGCTGCAGCCTTAGATGCCACCTCGTTAGAAATATGGACCGATGTGGATGGAATGATGACGGCCGATCCACGCAAGGTGAAGAAGGCATTTACCGTAAAAGAAATGACCTACGAGGAAGCGATGGAGCTGTCTCATTTTGGCGCCAAGGTGATTTTTCCAGCCACCATGCAACCAGCCATGGGTAAGAAGATTCCAATTTGGATCAAAAACACTTTCAATCCTACTTTTTCAGGTTCTGTTATCAGTGCGAATGCAAATGGAAAGTCATTGATCATTAAAGGAGTCTCTTCGATGGGGCACGTAAGTTTGTTCAACGTGCAGGGAAGTGGTCTACAAGGTGTTGTGGGTGTGTCGATGCGACTGTTTGGCACGTTGGCCAAAGAAAAAATAAACGTGATCTTAATCAGTCAAGCTTCCTCTGAGCATTCGATTTGTTTTGCTATTGAAAGCGGCTTGGCTCTACAGGCAAAAGCAGCAATAGAAAAGGAATTCTATTACGAGATTTTAAATGGTGAGATGGACTCCATTGCCATGGAAAATGAATTGACGATTGTAGCTATTGTGGGAGAAGGCATGAAGCAAAATCCCGGCACCAGTGGTCGCATGTTTAGTGCACTTGGTAAAGCAGGTGTGAATGTCCATGCCATTGCGCAGGGTTCTTCTGAATTGAATATTTCAGTTGTAATCCGGCAGACTGATACATCCAAGGCTTTGAATGTATTGCACGAAGCTTTCTTCCTTTCTGATCGAAAGTTGTTGAACGTTTTTTTAGTGGGCACCGGTTTGATTGGAAAGGAGTTAGTGAAAATGATGGATCAACAATTTGCTAAGTTGGCCTCGCTGAATCATTTGGAAGTTAACTTGGTCGGGGTTGCCAATAGCAAGAAAATGCTCTTCAATGAAGATGGAATTCAATTGAATCATGCCGTGGATAGGATGATGAAGGAGGGTGAAGCGATGACGTTGTCATCGTACTTTGAACGGATGGTGAGTTTCAATTTGTCTAACAGTATTTTTGTGGATTGCACTTCTAGCGAAGAAGTGGCTGGCTTTTATGATCGAATACTTTCTGCGAACATTTCTATTGTAACTCCCAATAAAAAAGCCAATTCTGGTTCGCTGGAGCGATACAAAAAATTAAAATCAACAACAGCCAGGCGCGGGGTTAAGTTTTTGTATGAAACGAATGTAGGTGCTGGCTTGCCAGTCATCAACACGCTAAACGACTTGTTACTCAGTGGTGATAAAGCGCTGCGTATTGAAGCCGTCTTAAGTGGAACCTTGAATTTCATCTTTAGTTCTTTTGTGGAGGGAAAGCAATTTAGCGACATTGTGAGAGAGGCAAAAGAGAAAGGATTTACTGAGCCGGATCCTCGCGATGATTTGAATGGAATGGATGTGGCTCGCAAGGCGCTTATTTTAGCACGTGAAATTGGTCTTGATCTTGAGCTAAACGATATTAAAGTTGAAAACCTGGTACCTGAAAAGTGTAGAGAGGAAATGAAGGTGGAGGAATTTTTCAATCAACTATCTGCTTTCAATTTGGACTTTGATAAGTTGAGAGATCAGGCTCAGAACAATAACCAGAAGTTACGGTATATGGCAATATTAGAAGGAGGGAAGGCAAGCGTGTCATTGGCCTCCGTTGGAACTT
>JABFSY010000322.1 GCA_013140395.1 Cyclobacteriaceae bacterium | reverse complement strand
CAACTTGATTTTATGCCCACAGAATTGATTTACAACGCGGACACGGCTGAGTTATCAATTAAGATTTCAACAATGGGGGAAAACAAGATTATTGTGATTGACAAAAACGGAAAACAAATTCAGTAATTAGTTTCCTGTTAGTTTTCTCCAGTCTTGGTACCGCATCGACATACGAACCTTCATTTTTTCATAATGATCCCAACTATCGACCACATGGTAGATGCTTGGTAACGCCTTCACTAATAGTTCATCGTAATCTGCACGATAAAGACCTCCACCGTAGTAGTAGTAGGTAAACATATTTCCAACTCTACTGAAAAGCTCGAAACCTAAATAGCCATCCCAAATTTCACTTAGTATGGTGCAAGAGATTTCTCTTCGCTTGAATCGAAAAATTTGGCCAGAAGCTTCTTCCTCAAAATACTCGGAATAGAGATCCATATCAATGATCCAACCGAGGTACATGCCAATGTGAACATAGGCTTGCTCGATGGGTAAAGAATCTGGGAAGTTGCCTAAGAAATGCGTCTTGGCATTATCATAGATCGTTTTTTGAATTTCGGCTTTCTTTTCCATGGCTCAATTTTAGCTAAAATAGTTGACAACAAAAGCTATTTGGTGGGGTTAACGTAAGGTTTTAATTCAGAAAGGACAAGCTTGTTATTCTTTCTATTTACATCTGCCATTCGCTGAGAAGGGTCTATTTCAATACTTTCTATTTCAGACTCTTTCTTATTGATTATCAACGAGTAAGACGAGTTTACCCATGGCCAAGGTTCAAGAGCGATTCTGCCCTCGTTGCCCTTTTCGGAGGGCTTATTTCCTAATAATTCATTCATTGAAATGTAAAATGATTGTTTGCTGCCATCTTTGAAACTCACCACCAAGTCAATCGGCATAGGGAATTCTCCAATACGATTTAGTTCAATTAGCGTGTTCCCATCTGTTTCTGCAATCCTCCCTATTCCATAGTCAATTCGCTTGGTCGTATTGATCCAGTAGCGTAAGTACCAATGCAATTGTAACCCCGATGTCTTTTCCATTATTCTGATGAAATCATTGGGCTCGGGGTGCTTCATCTTCCAGGTGTTGTAGTAACGCTTCATTCCTCTATAGAAGTGGTCGTCACCAATAAGGTATTTCAATTGTTCTAAAAAAACAGCGCCCATGCTGTAGGCCATTGTGCTGTATGCTCGGTTGGTATTGAAATGATCTGAGTGCTGATTGGCGGGTTCTTGCAGACCACTATTTACCAAACTAAAATAGCTTGAATAGCTCCCTTGGTGGGGTGGATTTGTTTCATTCAAAATGGCAGACATTGCTTCACTGCTGGCAAAGTCGGTAAAGCCTTCATCCATCCACGCGTGCAAGGCTTCGTTTGAAGCAAGAGTCATTTGATACCAGCTGTGAGCTACTTCATGAGCCATAGTGCCACTTACTCCTGCCAGACTCCCTTCTGCTAAGATTAGGGTACACATTGGATATTCCATGCCGCCATCGCCTCCTTGAATGATCGAATAATTATCAAAAGGATATTTCCCGAAGTTATCATTGAGATGCTGAAATACTTTTACTGCATACGCTTGCATTTTTTTCCACGTTTCGGCTGTCTTTTCATTTTTCTGGTAGAAGAAATGAAGCTCTGGGCCATTGGGTACTTTTGCCTTGTCGTGGGTATAGTCAGGGTCTGCAGCCCAGGCAAAGTCGATCACATTTTTCGCTACAAAGTGCCAGGTTAAATTTCCTGACAAATTAGGTTTTGCACTCTCCGAATAACCGTGTCCGATCTGCCCCGGGTTTTGAAGAACACCAGTTCCCCCAATGGTGAATTTAGGGTCGATCGTAATCTTTACATCGAAGTCGCCCCATGGGCTGTGGAACTCCCGTGCCACATATTGGTAAGCATGCCAACCCTGGAAATCATACTCGGCAATCTTTGGATACCACTGAGTCATGGAGTAAGAAATGCCTTCTCGATTATTCCGACCACTTCTTCGGATTTGAATAGGCACTTGCGATTCAAACTTCATTTCAAACACCGCTTTCCCTTTAGGAAGAATTGGCCTGGCTAAGGTAACTTCCAATATTGTTCCATTGACTTTGTAGGCTAGGTCTTTCCCATCTTGCTTTAGAGTCTGGATATGTTGGTAACCAATTTCATCATCTTTCAGTTTTGAGATGCGATCGACCACTCTTCTGTCGGGATCAGGCAAGCTTCTTGAACGTACGTCCATCATGCTACCGGGTTGAAAAGCATTGAAATAGAGATGATAATAAACCTTAGTAAGCGTATCTGGTGAGTTGTTTTGGTAGGTTAGTTGTTGGGTACCATTTACTTTATGAGATGTAACATCAAGGTTGACATTCATCACGTATTCCACTCTTTGCTGCCAGTAATCTCTTTGAGCTTTCGTAGATATAGTAATAGTAAATAGAGCTAATAACAGCGGCAATCTTTTCATCATAGCTTTTTTTAATAAGATGGTAAAGTATCGAAAAGATAGGTCTAACAAAAGCAAATTACTTTGAGTGGGGCGTAAAATTGAAAAGCTTAGAAAGGGTAAGTGAGATAAAGCTATTCTCTGGCAACGTGCTGTCTTCACCGGGTAGCGCGACCGGCCAGTTATACGTATACGATGCAGTTAATGACCAGTTCTTCTTCGTCACTCGCAACGGCAAGGTCAGGGCATAATTCATCAAACCGAATTCATCTTTATTTACCTGTTGGAATTGAGGAAGCCTTCTGGAGAGTCGAACAGAGGGTTGCTGGCCAAGCTGAATAGAGGTGATGGTAGCGCTGCCAAACAGTATCTGGTAAGCAGGAGTAAAGGAAATTCTATCCAGCCCAAGAAAATCGTATTTCCGCAAGCTTAGAACAATACCAGGCGTCAATCGATGAGCAGTTTGCTGTCCAAAATAAAGCGAATAGTCTAGTCGCAGAGTCACTGGTTTGAAGTCGATAAAGTTTGATAGGCCAACCATATTCGTCAGCGGATTTTCAACATTTATATCAGTATTGTTATATATCAATCTATCATAAGATGCCAAAAATGAATAGTGCTTCGATACCATTTTTAGGTAGCCGAGGGATGCAATGGTCAGGTAGAGGTTTGGATTATATTCCTGACTCCAATAAGAACTCAGATCGAGGAAAAGTCCTGTTTTGTGGTAATAGGATAGTCCGGCCGTGGCCCCATACTGGTTAACGCCAATTGTTCTTCCGGCTGATATAATGTTACTGTTAAACCCGGTACGTACCACCAGTGAAGACCCAACCTCATTTTGCCTTTTCAGGAGGCTGTCAATCATGGTAAGTATGGAAAGGGAATCTGCATAACTAAAAATAGAGTCGAGCTGGCTGAGCGAAAGGGAGTCTGTTACGGTCGCAGTACGACTGACTAATGTATCTTGCTCTTGCCCATTGGCATAAAAAGCAAAAGTCATCCAAAAGAAATGGATGACTAAAATACGCTTCACGTTTTGATTCATTAATTATTTTTTTCTCGAGCTCTTTGCTCGAGCCTATTGCGAATATTTTCGCGGTTTTCACGTTTCATTTCCCGCAGATCTTCGCGATCTTGTAATCGCTGTAACAGCATTCTTCTAAACTCCTCTTCTGCTTTTGGCAGCGTAAGCAATTGCTGGGCTGAAATCACTTTTAATAAGCGTTCTGAGTAATTTTTTTCCAAATCCAAATTCTGTTGCTTTAACATCATACCTAGCTTGAGTAACTCCTGGTCGCGATCAGGTTTTGGCTTGGTAACATCTTGTGTTCTCTCTGCGTCTCGGTATTGTTTTCTCAGCGCCATACGTTGTTCAGTAAACTCGCGATAAACAGGCCAGAATTTTTCTGCTTGTGCAGGCGTCAATTTCAATTTTTCAGAAATCAATGCGATGCGAGCTGCATTTATTTTCTCCAAATTTTTTGGATCTTGTTTATCAGGCTCTTGCCCGGTTGCGGCAAAACTTCCGATAAGTAACAGTGTATATAAGAGTAAGTTTTTCATATCGATCTCGTTAAAAATTCAAATCATATTGTTGTGCCAATTCATCCAATTCATGGGTGGTTAATTCTTCAGGTTGTTGATACAGCGAATTGATAGCTGCGTTCGTAAAATTACCGTTTTCAATTATTTCCTCGGTTGAAATTTCGTCAGCTTCTAAGTATGCCAGCAGTTGTTCCGTAGATACGGCATCTAAATTAGCTAGAGCGTCCTCCGTATTCGGTAAGTTAACCCACACAATCAACGAGATAACCCCAACCAATACAACCGGTAGGGCAAATTTTAAAGCCAGATTGAATTCGGGTATCCAAGAACTCTTACTTTCAGTTGTTTGAATCCTTGCCTGAATGCGCATGGGTAAATCTTCAAAGTAGCCATCAGGCACGGTGAAGATTTGCTTTTTTGGAATCTCATCTAGGCGTTTCATGTTTCTTAAAATTACTCGATTCTATTACTAAGATTACGTTGTTGTTAAGAAGTTTAATCATTGGTCTAAAAATTCCTCAATTTTCTTTACGGCATGGTGGAAACTTGCTTTCAGGGCTCCTACACTCGTTTTCGTAATCTCTGAAATCGTCTCGTAGGGGAGGTCGTCAAAATACTTCATATTGAACACAAGTCGCTGTTTATCAGGCAGTTTTAGAATTGCTTTTTGTAAGACTTTCTGGATTTCGTCTCCGTCTAAGTCGGTCGAAGAGTCAATTTTTGAAGAAAGTTGATGTCCCACGTCTTCAATAGGTAAAAAGAGTCTTTTCTTCTTTTTGTTGAGATGGCTCAAGCATTCATTGGTCGCGATTCGGTAGATCCAGGTAAAAAGCTGAGAATCCTCCCGGAATCCATCAATGTATTTATGGACTTTGATAAAGACCTCTTGTGTCAAGTCATCAGCATCATCATGGTCAATGACCATTTTACGTACATGCCAATAGACGCGTTGCTGGTACTGACGCACCAGTAAATTGAAGCCATAGTTGCGCGAGTCCGGATTTCGGATTTTTTGTAAGAGTTCCTGGTCTTCCAATGGCCTGTTTTCTTTGGAATTTGAAAGTTAGACAAATAAAGAGATAGATAGTTTAATCAATCTTACAGATCAATTACCAAAACTCTGTTTCAGGTATGCATGATGCGTAAATTGTATATTTGGTACTAAATTAGAATGACCAGAGTTCTATTATTTTTTTGTGCAGCGGCTATTTTGTCTTGCGGCCCCGATCTCAATCCTCAGAAGTATGTGATCAAGAGTATCTTATCGAGTTCTTACGAAGAGTATTCTTTTCAATATAAAGATGGACGAATTCATCGATTGGTAGGTACTGATTCGATTTCACTGGAGTATGGGTACTACACGGATTCTACCTCGATCAAGCAGTTTAACAAGGCTGGAAAATTGATTCAACGTTTTCAACTGGTATTTACCGGAGGGAAACTGACTAAGTATAAAATTCGATGGCAATTTGGTCAGCTTTGGTATAAGGATTCAATAACATTTGGTTATAGCGGCAGCAGTCTCTCACAAATAAATTACAAATCAAATGTGTTTCAAGTAGTTACTTTAAATGGCAATTTAACAACGGTAAAAAGAGGAACTGGATTGTTGGGTGTTTCCTATACAAACGAGTTTGATCGAACAACAAACCCGTTCGAAGGCGTCTATTGGCTCGACCAATTTTTACTTCCAAGTGGCTTCACAACCACCATTCAGCCAACTTCTATTACTCGCTACTTCTCGAGGAATAACCTGACTTCCTTCGCCAGTGTTATTTTAGGATCTACTCAAATTAGTAGGTTTTCTTATATCTATATACACGGAATTTTGCCGAAAGCAATCAACTACGAGCTTGAAACAAACAAGACAAAGATCAGTGATTTAGTATTGGTGTTTGACATTCAATATATGCCAAAAGACTCTTTTGGCAACGCACCCTAGACTATCCTATCTTCTCCATCAGGTCAACCATTCGTTCATACTGTTCTTTGGAGTGTGCCGGGAAATTGGCGAAACGCAATTGTGATTTCTTTTTCTCTCCATAGCCCTCGCCCGGGTTAAAGCCGTGTTCAGATAAATAG
>JABFSY010000347.1 GCA_013140395.1 Cyclobacteriaceae bacterium | reverse complement strand
GATCAGGAACAGTTGCAAGTTTGTGGTCTACAAAGACAGGCAGCAATTCTGCAACGATTTGAAATTAGTCTATACCGCCATCAACAAAGAAACAGCCCTGGGGGAACTCATGAAATTCAAATTAAAATGGCAAGGCAAATACAAATATGCCATCACCTCGTGGGAAGAAAACTGGGACAACCTGTCCAACTATTTCGACTACCCCCTCGAACTGAGGAAAATAATCTATACCACCAACACCATCGAAAACCTCAACAGGGGAATCCGCAAATACACTAAAACCAAAACACAGTTCCCCAATGAAAACGCAGCAGCAAAGTCCATTTACCTATCCATCAAAAACATCGAAGACGCATGGAAAAACCCCATCACAAATTGGGGGCTTATCCTTCACCAGTATTTGATTATCTTTGAAAATAGATGCCGGCTCTGAAACCTGTTTACACAATCTCCTTTACAGTCTCTATGGCAACTATAAAAAAAGTATTTTTGAGCCATTAAGTGCTAACGAAATGACACATTCATACATCCAAACCCACCAAGATCGATTTCTCGCTGAGCTTTTCGATCTTTTGCGAATCCCCTCTGTAAGCGCTGATAGCAAACACAAACCAGATGTGCGCAAAGCAGCAGAATATGTTATTCAAAAATTGAAAGATGCAGGCGCTGATAAGGTAGAACTTTGCGAGACCAAAGGGCATCCGATTGTTTACGGAGAAAAAATGATTGATCCGTCAAAACCAACTGTATTGGTTTATGGTCATTATGATGTTCAACCGGCTGATCCGTTAAACTTGTGGGACTCTCCTGCTTTTGAACCAGTTGTCAAAGACGGTAAAATTTATGCACGTGGTTCTTGCGATGACAAAGGTCAGATGTACATGCACATCAAGGCCTTCGAAGCCATGATGAAACTGAATCAACTTTCGTGCAATGTAAAGTTTATGATTGAGGGTGAGGAAGAAGTGGGTTCGGATAACCTCGGCACATTTGTGAAGGAAAATAAAGCAAAGCTAAAAGCAGATGTAATTTTGATTTCAGATACATCCCTCATTTCACTAGATACTCCTTCCATTACAGTTGGTTTGCGTGGATTGAGTTATATGGAAGTGGAGGTGACTGGACCGAATCGCGATTTGCATTCTGGAGTGTATGGAGGAGCAGTAGCCAATCCGATCAACGTCTTGAGCGAAATGATTGCTTCCATGCATGATAAAAACGGAAGGATCACCATTCCTGGGTTTTATGACAAAGTTGCGGAGTTAACTGCCGAAGAAAGGAAAGCATTGAATAAAGCTCCCTTTAATTTGGATGAATACAAGAAGGAGTTGGCGATCGATGACGTAAAAGGAGAAGTGGGTTATACTACTTTGGAGCGCACGGGTACTCGCCCAACACTGGATGTAAACGGAATCTGGGGTGGCTATACAGGTGAAGGAGCAAAAACAGTATTGCCGTCAAAGGCTTCTGCTAAAATTTCAATGCGGCTGGTTCCCAATCAAAACAGTACCGAGATCACAGACTTATTTACGAAACACTTTCAATCCATTGCTCCCAAATCGGTAAAGGTAAAAGTGACTGCACACCATGGGGGCGAGCCAGCTGTTACGCCTACCAACTCAAAGGCGTTTCATGCGGCCAGCAGCGCATTTGAAGAGGTCTGGGGCAAGGCACCGATTCCCACCAGAGATGGCGGTAGCATCCCCATCGTTTCGTTGTTCAAAAAGGAGTTGGGCTTGGATACAGTGCTAATGGGATTTGGCCTGGATAGCGATGCGATTCATTCACCCAATGAACACTATGGTATCAAAAACTTTTTGATTGGCATTGAAACGATTGTGGCTTTCTATAAGCATTATTCAAAGTAGTTTGTGGAAGAGAGGGATGGTGTAAAAGCCTTCTATGCTAAAAGTGAAAAAGCCTGGCGTAGCTGGCTTAAAAAGAATCACTTGAAGGAAAAAAGTGTTTGGTTGATCATCTACAAGAAGAGCGCAAGCACTCCAAGTGTTTACTATCCGGAGGCGGTTGATCAAGCGCTGTGCTTTGGCTGGGTAGATAGCAAACCCAACAAGCGATATGATGAAAGTTACTATCAGTTTTTTGCCAGGCGCAATCCAAAAAGCAAGTGGAGCCTGGTGAACAAAAATAAAATAGCCCGATTGACGAAACTTGGGTTAATGGAAAAGGCGGGATTAGATATGGTTGCCGTGGCAAAACAATCGGGTACGTGGGATGCACTCAATGAAGTTGATCAAATCCTGGTGCCGGTCGACCTTGAAAAAGAATTTCAAAAAAACAAGAAAGCAGCATCGAACTTCGAAGCTTTCCCGCGTTCGGCCAAACGCGGAATCTTAGAGTGGATACTCAGTGCCAAACGACCGGAGACACGCCAAAAGCGAATTGAAGAAACTGTTCGATTAGCCAAAGACAATATTCGCGCACAGCAGTATAAAGGCAATAAAAAACCCGAATGATCAGTTCGGGTTTTTATATTTAAGGTTGATGCTCTCTTAAGGTGTCTGCAAGAATTCGTCAAATGATTTAATGATAATCGGCTCAAGTTTATTCTTGCTTCTTACTTCACTAAACTTTGCCAGATGCTTCTCTTTGATTTTTTTGAAATCTGCTTTCGCTGTAACAAAGCGAGACTCAATACCCTCTAAGTTATCTGTCTCTGCCTTTGAGGCTTTGAAAACCGTGCCAGCTACTTTTGAATATAATTCAGCAAGGTCTTCACGTAATTGCGGTTCGCCCATTCCCACATAGTTATCTCCTTTTGTAATCACCAATGTCTCTTTAAGTTTTGTAAGCTCATTGATAAGTGGAGTTACTGTTTTGGCGGCCCCCGGATTTTTTGCTTTTAAGTCTTCAGCAGCCTTCAATGTTTCATCCAATTCATAAACCATATAGGCCAAGTCTTGAGTCATGTTAAATAACTTCTTGGTTACTTCTTCATTTTGCTTGCGATCAGCTAACGCGATGTTTGATTTAGGATCATACTGTATAACCAAATCATTGATGTACGTTTCTTTGCTTTTTTGGATCACTACCTTGTAGGTTCCGGCAGGAACACGAGGAGCTGTGAATCCGCCAAACGACATCGTTTTTGCTGTCGCTATTTTAGGTGGTTTAGTCCGGTAGTTCCATTCCAACACATTAATACCTTTTGACTTTTTAGCATCGAGTTCAGTTACTTTAACGCCAGCCTGATCTTGAATCTCAACAGTCATTTTACCCAGCGTGTGGCGTTTTTTTAGATAGTAAACAATCTTAGCCGCCCGACTCGCATTCTCGCCCACAAACTGTGTTTCGGTGGCGGTGCTCCCAAATCCGTTTGACTCAGGAATTGTAGCAGGTCTGGAGGTAAAGAAGTGAAGATCTTTATTTAACGTTTGCTCGTTCAATTGGCGTATTGGACTAATATCGTCAATGATGATAATTCCCCTACCATGGGTACCCAACACAAGATCGTTTGTTTTTTTGTGTAAATCAATAAAGTGTACCGAAACAGAAGGCATGTTGTTGGTAAATTTCAGCCAGCTTTTTCCGCCATCAATAGTAATGTATAGCCCGAATTCAGTGCCTAGGAAAAGAAGATTTTCATTTTCATAATCTTCCTGAATATTGCGCACAAAACCAACTATGTCATTGCTAACAATGGATTTCCAGGTTGCGCCAAAATCAGTGGTCTTGTAAGTGTAAGCATTCATGTCTCCTTTTTGATATCCTGTGAACACAGCATAGGCAATGCCCTTACCAAACGTGCTTGCTTCGATGTGCCAGCATGCCGTATTCTTAGGCAGCCCGATAATATTTGGCGAAGTGTTCACCCATGTTTTTCCACCATCTTTTGTTAGTTGTAAATTCCCATCATCGGTGCCGACCCATACGATGTTTTCATCAAGGGGTGACTCGGCAATGGTGAATATGGTGCAATAATTCTCTGCACCAGAGTTATCGCGCGACAGGCCTCCTGAATTTCCTTGTTCCGTTTTTACTTTATCGTTGGTTGTTAGGTCGGGAGAAATTTTTACCCACGTTTCGCCCATATCTTCTGAGCGATGAACAAATTGGCTCCCCATGTAAAAGCGGTCTGGCTTAATTGCACTTGTTGCCATAGGGGCATTCCAATTAAAACGCAATTTAGGATCTCCCTTAGCCGCCAAAGGTTGGATGGCTTTCGCTTGATCTTTTTCAGGATCAAAACGCCAAACATTTTCCGCGCCTTGCATTTCTGAGTAGATTAGTTTTTTAGTTGGATGGGGCAATACCCTGTAGCCGTCTCCCACGCCTACTTTTTTCCAGTCACGAGCTTCTACACCACCCGGTGAACTGGAAGGACCATACCACGAATTATTGTCCTGAAGCCCGCCATACACATTGTAAGGCTCTTCGTTGTCCACACTCACATGATAAAATTGTGACACGGGAATGTTCTCAGCCATCTCAAAGGTGGTGCCACCGTCCCATGATCGATAGACTCCGCCATCTGTGCCAGAGTACATACGATCGGAGTTCTTAATGTCAAAAACGATATCGTGAATATCGGAGTGCATCGGCCCTAGATCTTTAAAAGTCTTGCCGCCATCGCGAGAAATAGAACCCGACAATCCTGCTTTTACAATTACATCTGGATTTTTTGGATCAATGGTAATACGTGAGAAATAAAAAGGACGAACAACAATTCCAAAATCATTGTTCAACTGTTTCCAATTCGCACCTCCATCATCACTGCGATACAGACCTTTGTCTTTATCTTGTTCTGATTCAATAACGGCATATAAGATGCTTGTATTTGAAGGCGCGGCTGCTATTGCCAGTCTACCCAATTTTCCGGCAGGGAACCCTTTGTGAATCTTATTCCACGTTTTGCCGGCATCTGTTGATTTGTATAAGGCACTGTTTACACCACCAGAGTTGAAATTCCAGGCTGATCTACGTACTTCCCAAAAGGCAGCATAAACCAGATTAGGATCATTGGGATCAACAAATATGTCGCTGCACCCTGTTGTGTTATTTACAAACAATATCTTATTCCAGGTCGCGCCACCATCGGTTGTTTTATACAAACCACGCTCATCGCTATCGCTCCAGAGCGCACCTAGTACAGCCACATAAACTTCATTGCCGTTTTTTGGATTTACTTGTATCCCTGCAATTCGCTCCGATTTTTCAAATCCCATCTTTTTCCAGTTGGTGCCACCGTCAACCGTTTTATACAAGCCGTCTCCGACAGAAACACTATTGCGTGTCCATGTTTCTCCGGTTCCCACCCAAGCTACGTTATCCGGGTTGGTGGGGTCAAGGGCAATTGATCCGATTGATTGACAATGTTCATCGAAAACAGAGTTGAAGGTTGCCCCACCGTTATTGCTTTTCCATACGCCTCCACCAGCAGTAGCAGCGTAAACAACTCGGTCATTTGTTGGGTGAAGTTCTAGGTCAGTGATGCGCCCGCTCATTAACGCGGGGCCAATGTGCCGAGCACGCAGGTCTCCAAATAACTCCTTACCTTTTGTAACGGCATCTTGCGCAAAGGATGCGAAGGTGGATAGGATAAGTAACAGAAAGATAGATTTTTTCATAAAACAGTTTTAATTGAAAAATAAAAAAGCTTCAACCAAAAAAGTTATTTGGTTGAAGCTTCATAAAGAACAAGATTATTTTCCTTCAGGGAATGCAAAAGCAGAAGCTTCTACTTTTGGATTGAGTTCGACAGCAGTAAACACAATAGTTTGTCCCCCGGGTTGTCCTTTGGCACCTACCGTTAAGCTAAACGGAAAGAGTAAGCCATTCACATCTTGGTAATCGCTCAATTTACTTTGACCAACCATTCCTTTGCCTGGACCAGATTTTACTTCCGTCTCAACGATCAATGGCACAAAATTTTCAGTGTCGAAATAATGGAACTCAACATTTTCTGTCTCTTTCCCATCTATTTTTATTGGCTTTTTGGTGAGCTTTATTTTAAATGTCTCAGATCCATCCATCGTTTCTTTTCCTAAAAGTTCAACCTTGTAGCCTTTCTTTTTGTAGTCTAAAAAAGGGCTTGGAAAATCGCCTCCTATGTTAACTTTA
>JABFSY010000295.1 GCA_013140395.1 Cyclobacteriaceae bacterium | reverse complement strand
ATATTAATCAATGGAGAATCGAATCAAGGAATTATTCAAGTCGAAAAAACGAAACTTACTTTCGATCTTTTATACATCTGGGTTTCCATCACTTAGGGACACATTGCCAATTGCTCAATACCTGGAAAAAGCCGGTGTCGATATTATTGAAATTGGTATTCCGTTTTCTGACCCGATTGCAGATGGGCCTACTATTCAGGAAAGTAATAAAATAGCATTAGATAATGGAATGAACCTCCATTTGTTACTTGAACAGGTGCAAGAGATTCGAAAAAGTGTAAATCTTCCGATTATTTTGATGGGTTATCTGAATCCGGTCTTGCAATATGGATTTGAGAAGTTTGTAAAAGAAGCCGCAAAAGTCGGAGTGGATGGTCTAATTCTCCCGGACCTACCCCTAGACGAATACCTTGGAATGTATAAATCGATTGTTGATGACAATGGACTGACCAATACCTTTTTGATTTCTCCGACTACTTCGGAAGAACGGATTCGAAAAATTGACGCGGCTACTAATGGATTTATTTACGCGGTTTCTTCCTCGAGTACTACAGGTGCGCAGAAGGGATTTTCAACGGATCAAGAATCGTATTTCAAGAGATTACAAGACATGAAGTTAGAAAACCCGTTTCTAATTGGATTTGGGGTTTCTAATCATGAAACGTTTGCAGCGGTAAGCAAGTATTCGTCAGGCGCCATTGTTGGGAGTGCTTTCATTAATCTTTTGAAAAGCAGCACTGATCTGGAATCGGATATCACACGATTTGTAAAAGGGCTCAGATAATTTTATAAAGTATGATCATTCAATTAACATCATCCATCCAATCGTCACAAAAGGACTCCATCGTTTCAAAGGTTACAAGTTTAGGCTACAAATCAACCGAGGTAAACACACAACTCGGTTCTTATCTAATCGCAATTGGAAAAAAGGAATTTGATATTAGACAGATTGGCTTCATGCCGGGTATTGCAGATATACATCAGGTATCAGATGAGTATAAGTTGGTTTCGAGGAAATGGAAAGTAGATCAAACGCAAGTTGATTTAGGAGACGGTGTTTTTATTGGGGGAGGTTCACTTGCTATTATGGCGGGGCCTTGTTCTATTGAAACAGAAAAACAAGTGGAGTTGACTCTGACACATTTAAAAAAGAGTGGCGTCAAAATCATGAGGGGCGGTGTGTTTAAGCCCCGCAGTTCTCCTTATGCTTTTCGCGGTTTGGGTGTAGACGGGTTAAAGATGTGGCATCAACTCGCTAAAGCTGCCGGTATCAAGATTATTAGCGAGGTAATGCAGGTAAGCCAAATTGCGGAAATGGATGATTATGTAGATGTGTTTCAGGTAGGAGCAAGAAATACTCAGAACTTCAATTTGTTGGATGAACTAGGTAAAGTGGATAAACCCGTTATGATCAAACGAGGAATTTCCGGGACGCTTGAAGAACTTCTATCTTCTGCTGAATATGTTTTTTCTGGAGGAAACGAAAAGTTGATCTTGTGTGAGCGTGGCATTCGTACCTATGAAAAGGCAAGCAGAAACACAATGGATATAAATGCTATTCCTATCCTAAAAGAAAAGTCACATTTACCGGTTGTAGCCGATCCTTCGCATGGAATTGGCATACGGGAGTATGTAGAACCTGTAGCGTTGGCCGCTGTAATGGCGGGAGCTGATGGAATTATCTACGAGACTCATCAAAAACCGGAAGAAGCCTATAGCGATGCGCAGCAAACCTTGGATTTTTCGGAATCCGAAAGACTGATTAGAAAAATGAAAGAAGCTTTTGCGTTGCGAGACTCCTGGTAAGTTAGTTTAGTACTCGTGCCTCTTTTTCGTTTTTTATCTCAGCGGAGATCCAATTTTGTGATTCTTGAATGCTTCGAAAAAAACTTATTCTGCCCTGGTAGAAGGCGATCATGTGCTTTTTGTACTCTTCAAAGTCGGGTGGCTCGTTGGCTTCAGAAATGACATACCCTATTCGCTTTAAGCTGGTTCTTTTCAATTCGTTGGCAAACTTTAGTCTGGCTTGTTGATATTCAATATTGCTTTCTTCAGCCTTCGTCCCTCGTTTTATTTCTACAATCCAATTGGCACAAAGTTGTGAATTACTAAAGTCAACACAGCGTTGGTAAAATTCGATAAATTCCGAAACGGTCAGTGCCCTTTTCCAAACCACTACTGTGGTATCCTCGGACGCATCATAGTATAATCTTCCCCACTCTTCGTCCATGATTATTTGATGATCTGGGTTGGTGATGTTAGGGATAAGAACAGAAATAGTTGTTCCCGTTCCAATAACACTTTCAATTTGCACCTGACCACCTAGTGACTCTGCTTGTAGTTTTACCAGAAAGAGGCCCAGTCCTTTGCCATCTACATGTGTGTGAAATCTCTTGTACAAGCCGAATAGCTTTTCTTTGAATTTGTCAATATCCAAGCCCAGTCCGTTATCAGCAATAGCTATTTTTACATAGGCACCCACTTTCTCTGATGTTACTCTAATCTCAGCGTTTCGATCTTTCGATCGATATTTGATCGAATTACTAATGAGATTATATAGAATACTGTTAATTAACGGCTTCGTAGAATAGATGTCGGAAACAGTCGTGAAGTCAGTGATGATACTGACATCATGGTCGTTGATTTCGTTTTTAAGCAGATTCTTAATGTGGTTTACCTCATCCTGAAAAATAATATGTTGCTTTACTTTTGAGACAGAATTTCTAACATCAATAATGTTCCCCAAATCTTTGATAATGACGTCTAAAGAAGTTGCCGATTTTTTGATATGATCAAGTAGTTCACTTGTTTCTTTATCTAGTTTAGATTGATTGGTGAGACCCAAAAGTCCAAGTAAGCTAGCCACCGGACCGCGAAGATTATGCGAGACGGTGTACGAGAATTGCTGCAAGTCGTTGTTATGTTGAATAAGTTCCTCGTTGGTCAGCGTCAGCTGATTATTTTTTTCGATAAGTTCTCTGTTCAATTGTAAATTTTCCTCAGCAAGTGTTTTTCGTTGTCGTTCAATTTCTTTGTTGCTGAGCGCTAATTGATCTTGGTTAGTAGAAAGCTCTTTTATTAAGCGATGACTTTTTAATTAATATTTTTCAAAGCTTCTCTTAAGGAAATAGGTACAGCCTACCAGAATAGAAAAGCTTGAGGCGAATACAAAATTCTGAAATGGATATTCTGGATTCTTAAGCCCCAACTGAAAATATCCGAGGTTAAAAAGATTATGGATGGTGTCATGAAGAAGTAATAAAGAAAGGTTGAAGGATAAGGACAAAATCCAGAGCTTCTTCTCGGTTAGGCTGAATAAAATAAAGGGCAGAATGCTTGCGCCCAGCATAAAAACCCGAAATTCATAAAACTGCGCTTCTTCGATAACAATGAAGTGCATTTTGTCGAAAAGAGAAAGAACCAAACAAGCCAGGCAAATACTAATGGAAAGAAAGACTCTACTAATGTTGCTGAATCCTAAATAGTTTAGGCCAAGCGCAAGCAGCGGAACTAAAACAAATGACAACGTTAAAAGTACCGTAGGTGTAAAACCAAAATACAGAACTGCACCACTAGCCGCCATCAGGATGAAAGCTGAAATCAAAAGACTTACCCGATTGGTAATTTTTATGTATCGATTAGGGATACTATTTTCCGGTGCTATGCCAATATTACTTATGGTATCAAACAGGCTCATTCGGGCACAAAATAAGCATCTTCTTTGATTCGTTCGCTGTTTTGGAATACACTTCCAGCTGAATGTATATTTGTCCAAAATTAGGCTAGGCGCCAATGATAGAAGCTAAACAGAAGACATTGATAGTCAATGATGTTGCATTGAAAGCTTTCGAACTTATGTGCGTAGCACGTTCCATGGCTCAATTGTATGACGATAATCGTGACGTATGTAGCCGGTACGTTCACAGTACCTCCCGCGGGCATGAAGCTATTCAACTTGCAGCTGGGATTCTATTGAGAGCAAGTGATTTTGCTTCACCCTATTATCGAGATGAATCGATGCTACTGGCCATTGGGATAACACCGCTTGAACTGATGCTCCAGCTATTGGCGAAAAAAGATGATCCCTTTTCAGGAGGTAGAACTTACTATGGTCACCCCTCACTAAAGAGGAAGGGCTTCCCCGTCATTCCTCATCAGAGCTCAGCCACGGGTATGCAAGCGATCCCTGCCACAGGAATGGCACATGGCCTGGCTTATTTACATTCTCAAGGATTGTTGGTCGAAAAAGAAAGTGTAGTCCTTTGTTCACTGGGTGATGGCTCCGTTACGGAGGGGGAGGTAGCTGAAGCATTTCAAATGGCGGTGTTGAAAAAATTGCCAATTATCTATTTGGTGCAAGACAATGATTGGGGAATATCTGCTACTGGCAGCGAAATGCGTACGATGGATGCCTATGAGTATGCTGCTGGTTTTAAGGGGCTTGAGCGCATGCGAGTGGATGGTTCTGATTTTATAGAAAGTTACAATGGCCTGACGAGAGCATTCGATTTAGTAAGAAAAGAACGAAGACCTATACTGGTTCATGCTACATGTCCATTATTGGGGCATCATACTTCAGGTGTGAGGAAAGAGTGGTATCGCGGAGAAAATTTGTTGGAACAAGAAAAAGACGATCCGATTGTTAAATTGGAAGCCTATCTCTTAGCGAATGGTCAATCTTCGGCATCGCTTAAGAAAATTCAAGATCGTTCGAGAAAGAAAGTACAAGAAGACTATGAGCAGGCCTTGTTGATGCCTGATCCAGATCCAACCGATTTTTACTCTCATGAATTTGCCCTCACAGAAATTCTGGAAGAGAAGGGAACTAGATCTCCAAAAGGTGGTGAAAAGGTGACGATGGTGGACGCAGCCCTTCATGCGGTTGATGAAATTTTGAGACATAATCCCGAAGCAATTTTTTATGGCCAGGATGTGGGTGCGCGATTAGGCGGTGTATTTAGAGAAGCCGCTACGTTGGCTCAGAAGTACGGTGAAGATCGCGTCTTTAATACGCCCATTCAGGAGGCGTATATCGTTGGATCGACAGCCGGCATGTCTGCGGTTGGGGTGAAACCTATTGTTGAGATCCAGTTTGCCGATTACATCTGGCCGGCTATGAATCAATTGGTGGAAGAGCTTTCAAAAAGTTGTTATCTCTCTAAAGGAAAGTTTCCCATTCAATCGCTGATCAGAGTTCCCATCGGAGCTTATGGTGGGGGAGGTCCTTATCATTCTGGTAGCATTGAATCAACCTTGCTAACCATACGTGGAGTAAAAGTTGTATATCCTTCCAATGCGGCTGATATGAAAGGGTTGATGAAAGCATCTTTCTATGATCCCAATCCGGTAGTGATGTTAGAACACAAGGGTTTGTATTGGAGTAAAGTGCCGGGGACATTAGACGCGAAAACCATCGAGCCGGATGGGAACTATATTATTCCCTTAGGCAAAGCAAGTCAGGTTCAAATGGCCAATGAAGAAAAAGTAAAGGCAGGCGAGAGTGCAGTAGTGATCACCTATGGAATGGGTGTGTACTGGGCGAAGGAAGCATCCCAATCATTCAAGGGTCAGATTGAAATTATTGACTTGCGTACACTGAATCCCCTTGACTGGGACATGATAGCAGCGAGCGTTAGAAAGCATGGTCGTGCTTTTATACTAACTGAAGAACCATTGCTAAATTCTTTTGCAGAGTCGTTGGCAGGAAGGATCTCGAAAGAGCTGTTTCATTTTTTGGATGCACCGGTATGGACTTTTGGTGCAGTCAGCCTTCCTGCCATTCCACTCAATGTAGAATTAGAGAGAATGATGTTGCCCAGTGCCGAGAAAGTCAAAAACGAGCTTGGAAAATTATTGTCGTATTAGAATTCTAAATTAGAAAGGATAGCCGATACCGATATTGTAAATAACGGGTTCGCTATTTTTTCCATAAGGCCCCAGGAAACGTGTGTTGCCCAGCACGAACCGATCATTGGACGGACGCGCAGGATCCCATACTTTCATTCCGACATCAAGTCGAAGAATTAGAAAACTGAAGTCAAAACGCAGACCGAATCCTGTACCTACTCCAAACTCACTTAGAAACGTATTTGTTTTAAAT
>JABFSY010000154.1 GCA_013140395.1 Cyclobacteriaceae bacterium | reverse complement strand
GAGTTTGGAACGGTGTATCGCTACGAGCAGAGTGGAGAGCTACATGGCTTGACACGAGTGCGTGGTTTTACGCAAGACGATGCGCATATTTTCTGCCGACCCGATCAAGTGAAGCAGGAGTTTGTAAAAGTAATTGACTTGGTTCTTTTTGTTTTCAAATCATTGGGCTTTGAAAATTATACCGCACAGGTTTCATTGCGCGATCCGGAAAACAAAGCAAAGTATATTGGTGACGATGAATTGTGGGATAAGGCCGAGCGAGAAATTCAAGAGGCGGCTGATGAACGTGGCTTAAAAACAGTAGCTGTAAAAGGCGAAGCTGCTTTTTACGGTCCCAAGCTTGACTTCATGGTAAAGGATGCGTTGGGCAGAAGTTGGCAGTTAGGCACCATTCAAGTTGACTATCAGTTGCCACAGCGATTTGAGCTCGAATATGTGGGAGCAGATAATCAAAAGCATAGACCAGTAATGATCCACCGTGCTCCATTTGGTTCTTTAGAGCGTTTTGTTGCAGTTTTAATAGAGCATTGCGCAGGCAATTTCCCGCTCTGGTTGGCACCGGAACAATTTTCAGTATTACCGATTTCTGAAAAGTTCAACGACTACGCTCAAAAGGTGGTGGATACTTTGAAAGAGAGCGATATCCGTGGGTTTTTGGATGATCGAGACGAAAAAATAGGTAGAAAGATACGCGATTCGGAAGTTAAGAAAGTACCGTTTATGCTGATCGTTGGCGAGAAAGAGGCGATGGAGGGAAAAATCTCAGTGAGAAGACATGGGGGAGAAGATAAGGGGTCTATGCTCCTAACTGATTTTGTTTCTGCTTTTTCAAAGGAATTTGGCCTTCCAAGCTTGTAATTCAAAACTCACAGGTCAAGTTTTAAGCTCGATTTCGGCACAATTTTGAAGGTGCGATTTTCAATCTTGAGTCAATAAGTATTTTGAAAAGAGTAAAAAAGAGCGATATTTGCAGCCCTGTCTGCCGACCAGTCAGGCTGTTTTCATTTAAATTAAGAACTTAAACCCAACGAGTGGCAATATTTCAAGGTGGTAGTCGCCCCGGTAACAAACCTTTTGTAAGAGGTGCAAGGCGTGTCGTGGAAGAACCTTATCGTGTAAACGAGCGGATTCTGGCACAAAAAGTAAGAGTGGTAGGTGAGAACATCAAGGTAGATGTTTACCCGACTTCGGTAGCAATCAAGCTTGCCCAAGAGCAAGGTTTGGATCTGGTGGAAATTTCACCCAATGCAGACCCTCCGGTTTGTAAAGTGGTTGACTACTCTAAGTTTAAGTACGAGCAAAAGAAAAAACAGAAGGAAATTAAGGCTCACGCACAAAAGACGGTTTTAAAGGAAATTCGTTTTGGGCCTAACACAGATGAGCATGATTTCAACTTTAAAGTGAAGCATGCTGAGAATTTCTTGAAAGAAGGTGCAAAGGTAAAGGCCTACGTACATTTCGCAGGACGTTCAATTGTGTACAAGGAACGTGGAGAGATTTTGCTGCTCAAATTTGCGACAGCTCTTGAGGAGCTTGGAAAAGTGGAGCAGATGCCGAAATTGGAAGGAAAGAGAATGTATTTGTTAATGGCCCCAAAGGGCAAGAAGTAATAAAGTTTAACTGAGAGTAAAATGCCAAAAGTAAAAACAAAATCGGGTGCCAAAAAGAGGTTTAAAATAACCGGAAGTGGAAAGATCAAGCGCAAGAGCGCTTTCAAAAACCATATCTTGACAAAGAAGACCACCAAGCAAAAAAGAAGATTGACAAAAAAGTCAATCGTGAGCAAAGCTGATACTAATAATATCAGTGTCATGCTTCCTTATTTGTTATAATGATATTCCGCCTCAGGCGGATAGTTTAGTTTAATGTTTCACCGGTTTTTGGCAGCTAAGTAGTCTGAAATAGAGACTCGCCAACGGCCATAAAGTAAAAAACAATGCCACGTTCAGTAAACAGTGTAGCATCCCGCGCAAGGCGCAAGAGATTCATGGAGTTAGCCAAAGGTTACTTTGGCCGTAAGAAAAATGTTTGGACAGTAGCCAAAAATGCAATTGAGAAAGGGTTGGTGTATGCCTACCGCGATCGCAAGGCAAAAAAGAGAGAATTCCGTTCACTTTGGATTGCCCGTATTAACGCGGGTGCCCGCCTTCACGGAATGTCCTACTCAGAATTCATGGGTAAAGCAAAGAAATCAAGCATCGATTTAAATCGCAAGGTGCTAGCCGATCTAGCCATGAATCATCCAACTGCTTTTGAAGCAGTGTTAAAAAAATTGAAATAGAATTGAATGATCAAGACTAAAGGGGCTTTTGCCCCTTTTTTTATCATCAAATGATGATCCGATCCAAAAAGATATTTATTGCTGTTTGCCTCTCGTTTTTCTTAGGACTGGCATATCTAAGTTACGATATCAGCTCTAAAACCACTTTTCCAGGCTCCAAATCTCAACTAAAAGAAAGACTAAAAAAGCAATATTTGAGGGCAGATTCGGTCAAAGCAGATACCTCAAAAGCGGTTCAACGCCCTTAAATGCAATTCGTCCAGAAGTAAGCCAATTAGGCGTAGCTCAGTTTTCTTTTCTGCGGGCTCCTTTTATGTTTACATCAGATTAAAGCCAACTATAGACAGGATTATCCCCCGGGGTCAAGGACTCTGGGGGATTTTCTTTTTTAGGAATCTTCTCTTCCGCGTTCTCTGGCCTGGGTCCGCCCGTTTAGAACCAAACATGACTAAAAATGTCATAGTACTAAACCCAACGAAATTCTACATATTTGTATAGCATCGAACATAATGCTTTCAATATGACACGAGTAATTTGCCTTTTGTTGATTCTGCTGGCGATAGGTTGTACAAATAATGACATCAATAAGAAGTTTGATTGTTCAACTTCCAATCTTGCTATTGAGTTGGTAAGCAAAAGCAATACATCCAGCTGTAACGCTATCGATGGGAAACTCTCGGTAAGTGCGACAGGAGGCAAGCAGCCTTATAGTTTTAGTTTAAATGGCGGTGTTAATCAACCAAGCAATGAGTTTTTAAATCTTGGACCTGGTACTTACAATGTTATTATTAAGGACGCAAATGAGTGTAAGGTAACTTCGACAGAAATAGATATAAGTGCGCCTAATTCTAATTTAAATGCAACGGCTGTTGCCGTAAGGAATAATCAATGTACGAATCCAAATGGTTCGATAACTGTTACAGCTTCTGGGGGCACCGCACCTTATTCCTATCAATTTGGAACGACTGGATTTACTAGTAGCAATGTGTTTAACAACGTTAAACACGGTACTTATAATCTAATCGTGAAGGATGCTACAGATTGCCAGAAGACCATTCCAGTAACCGTACCTCGGGAGAACACAAATACAAGCTACTTGAATACAGTAAAGCCTATTTTGGATGCCAGTTGCAATCTGGCCTCCTGTCATGCTGCAGGAACCGGATCACGAGATTGGACCAATTTTCAGAATTTGAAAAATAGCGCAGCGAACGTAAAAGCGAGGACCATCAATCGAAGTATGCCCCCAAGTGGTTCGTCTCAGTTAACGCAATCTCAAATTGATCTGATTAGCTGTTGGGTTGATGATGGCGCTCTTAATAACTAGATTTAAAATTCAACGGCAATGAAATTAATTACCATCTTTCTTTTTCTTTTTTCGCCCTCTTGGTGTGCTGCTCAAAAAATGACGGCTGAAAAAACCTTTGTTTCCTTTTTTTCAAAAGCTTCTATTGAAGACATCAAGGCCGAGAACACCAAGGCCATGAGTATCTTTAATAGCGAGACAATGGACATTGTGTTTTCGATTCCCATTAAAGAATTTGAATTTGATAAACCATTGATGAAAGAACATTTCAACGAAAAATATCTGGAGTCAGAGAAATTTCCGAAAGCAACTTTCTCAGGGAAAGTGAGTGAATTTTCAAAAGAGATTAGTGGCGAGCAAAATGCAACAGCAAAGGGAAAGATGATAATTCATGGAGTATCGCGCGAAATTGAAGTGCCGGGAACGATCATGATTGAAAGTGGAAAAGTTGTCGTAAAAGCCGTTTTTAAAATTAAACTCGTTGACTATTCAGTGACTATACCGCAACTACTTTGGAAGAATATTGCTGAAGAAGTGGAGGTGAAAATTGATTTTGTTTACAAGGCTCTTTAATTAACTAAAAAATTAGTAACAGATGAAGCAAAGTTTATGGTTGGCTCTAATGGCATTGTCCGTGCCTCTGTTTTCTCAAGATGATTTGTTAAAGGAACTGGAACAAAGCGAGAAACCAAAAATAGAATACACGTCCTCCACGTTTAAGGGTTCACGTTTGGTCAATGGACAAACCGTTGAAACAAAGGGGAAGGGAGAACTAGAGTTTATCTTTTCACACCGATTTGGCGCCCTCAATAGTGGTTCTTATAATTTATTTGGGTTAGATCAAGCCTACGTTCGGTTAGGTTTGGAATATGGAATTACAGATCACTTAGGTGTTGGTTTTGGGCGAAATTCTTTTGATAAAACCATGGATGGTTATTTGCGGTATCGCTTTTTGCGCCAGAGTTCAGGAGCGCGAAATATGCCGGTTACAGTTACCGCATTCGTCAATGGAGCAATTAAGACTTCGCCTGAGGAGTTACCTGTTGGTCAAATTTATTCTGACAGGTTATCGTATACCGGTCAACTGTTGATAGCCAGAAAATTTTCGCCCGGATTTTCACTTCAAGTAATGCCAACGATTATCCATCGCAACGCGGTCGACAAAACGACTGAAGACAACGACCTTATTGCACTTGGTATGGGGGGGCGACTAAAAGTCACTAGAAGCATTGCCCTCACATCCGAGTATTACTACCGAATGAGCGTGAAGGATGGTAATCAATTCCGTAATTCCATGGGTGTAGGTATTGATATCGAAACCGGAGGACACGTTTTTCAACTTGTACTAACTAATGCACAAGGAATTACGGAGCGAGCATTTATTGGGGAAACAACGGGAGATTTTTTCGCAGGCGACATTCACCTCGGATTCAATGTCACCCGCACTTTTCAAGTAAAAAGAAAGAAATAGCAACTAGTAGTTCTTGAAATAATCTGGCTGTTATTTAGCTTTAGGTTTTTATAGAACCTCCACTTGCTGCTCGCCTCTATAGTTGCCTACCTGTTGGTCACGATTCTTATCGGCTACTGGGCTTCGCGCAAAGTAAAAACTTCTGGTGATTTTATGTTGGCGGGCCGAAGCTTGCCCATTTTTCTTAGCGCTTCCGCATTGTTTGCAACTTGGTTCGGATCTGAAACAGTGTTCGGGGCTTCTTCCGAATTCTTAAAGGGTGGTTTGTACTCTGTGATTGAAGATCCTTTTGGCGCTGCCTTATGCTTGTTGCTCTTCGGATTGTTTTTTGCGCGCAAGTTGTACAACATGAATTTACTCACCCTTGGAGATTTTTTTAAAATTCGTTTTGGTAATCGTACCGAGTTGGTGGCCAGTTTTTTTCTCGCGCCACCCTATGTTGGTTACATTGCAGCACAATTGGTTGCCATGGGTTTAATCATCAATGTGGTGACTGGCTTAGAGGTGTGGCAGGGCGTTGTTATATCCGCTTTTGTCGTCACTTTTTACACTTACATCGGAGGTATGTGGGCGATCTCGATCACCGATTTCTTTCAGAGTATTGTCATTGTAGTTGGATTGCTGGCGTTAGCAATCCTATTGGCAAACAAAGCGGGCGGGGTCACAGTCATACTACAAGAGGTACATCCTTCTACGTCTCGATTTCTGCCCAAGTGGGATTTTAAAGAAGTAATGCTTTATCTGGCGGCTTGGTCTGTGTTGGGTCTTGGCTCGTTGCCCTCACAAGATATTTTCCAACGAGTAATGTCGTCAGGTTCGCAGAAGATTGCTGTTCGTTCGTGCTTTATCGCAGCGGGTCTTTATCTCACTGTTGCGATGTTACCACTTTTCATAGGCTTATGTGCCAAACATCTTTATCCTCAAACCACCTCGATAGATTCTCAGTTGGCTTTACCTAACATGGTGCTTGCCCACGCGAGCCTGCCCATCCAGATTTTGTTTTTTGGTTCCCTGCTGTCGGCTATTATGAGTACAACCAGTTCT
>JABFSY010000137.1 GCA_013140395.1 Cyclobacteriaceae bacterium | reverse complement strand
GCGAAGTACATATTAATAAAGACTTGATTGAGTGGGTGAGTAATCTGGTTCGAGCAACTCGTTCAGGTTCAAGTGAAGTAAAGTATGTAAATGAGTGGGTACGATGGGGGGCCGGTCCTCGTGCCGGTCAAGCCATGATACTTACAGCCAAGGCAAGGGCTCTGCTTAGCGGGCGCTTTGCTGTAACACAAGATGACATTCAGCATGTAGCATATCCGGTTTTACGCCATCGCATTTTAATGAATTTCAAAGCTGAATCAGAGGGTATCACTTCCGACTCTGTTACCAAACACTTACTAGGAAATATCGAAATAAAAAAGGCTCTCTAGTTCATGGATCCGCGCATCAAAGAGTTATTAAGTCCAGCCACATTAAACTCCATCAACGGATTGGAGTTGATTGCGCGTGTAATAGTGGAGGGCTTCATGAGCGGGAGTAACAAAAGTCAATCAGTAGGTGCCGGGCAAGAATTTAGTCAATATCGAAGTTACCAGCAAGGTGATGATTTGCGCCAACTGGATTGGAAGATGTTTGCACGATCGGAACGCTACTACATTAAAGAAGCTGACATTGAAACCAACATCACTGTCAAGTTCATGTTGGATGCGAGTCAATCGATGTCGTATGAAGAAAAAGGCATTACTAAATTGCAGTATGCAAAAGTGATGATGGCTGCGCTGGCCTACCTTGCTCGCAAACAAGGTGACACCTTTGGTCTCTTTACCGTCAACGATCAGGAAATTAAGTCAATTTTGCCTCGTTTCGAGCAGCAACAATTCATCCGCTTTCTCACAGAGCTGGTACAGGTAAAAGGGGAAGGCAAATGGGAAAAATCCAAAGGCATTGAACAACTCTTTGATCACCATGGTAAAGAGATGATTGTGTTTATCACCGATTTGTATGACGATGGCGAGGATATTCAACACTTCATCTCACGCTTGAAAACAAAAAGAAACGAAGTGATTGTCTTTCACTTGATGGGACAGCACGAAACTCATCTTGATTTTGAGGGCTCGTTTACATTTGAAGATTTAGAAACAGGGATCAAAACAAAAGCGGATACCATCACAGAACAAAAGGGTTATAAAAGCAGAGTGCAAGATTGGCTAAATCAATCACGTTCCTGGATGCTGGAAAAGCAAATCAATTATCATCTTGTTCAGATGAATGAGTCAGTAGATGAGGTGTTGCGTAATTTTTTAACCATTCGGAAACGATTAGTACGATAATGCAATTTACGCAGCCGATATTCTTATGGGCGTTGGCGGGATTGTCTATCCCAATAACGATCCATTTATTAAGTCGCAAAGAAGGAAAAGTGATACAGTTGGGAAGCTTGCGTCATTTGCAGGAGACCAGTACTCAACAATTTAAAGGAATAAAACTGAATGAGGTTGTTTTACTTGCCTTGCGAAGTTTATTGATCATCCTTTTCGTCTCACTAATTAGCGGGCTCCATTGGCAGACCGAGAACTCTAATCGCTGGCTAGTAGTTGAGAATGGCCTGGAGAAAAATCCATCTGCAAAAGTAGTGATAGATAGTTTGACAGCACAAGGCTTTGAACAGCGTCAATTGCAAAAAGGATTCCCGATCGAAAAGCAACGAGGGGAAAAAGTGATCAATTATTGGGATCTGATTTCGTCCCTAGAGCAGTCTGAGCTAAAGCAAGCGATTGTACTTTCCTTTAGCAGAGTGCAAGATTTTACTGGTCTACGAAAATCAATTAGTCCAACCATTCAATGGATAACTTTTACTGCCGATGAGTCCAATTTTATTGCAGAGGTGATACAACAAACACCTGAACGCACTTTAATCAGAAAAGGTCATTCATCGGCTGAGCATACGAGTTTTGAAACAGCGCTTTCTTTCAATCCAATAACTGATTCCATAAAAATTAAAAGAATGCCACTCGTAACTATTTTAATCATCAGCGATCCTGAGTTTGAAAATGACAAACAAATTATGAAAGCTGCTTTGGAAGCAATTGCAAAAAAGGTTCCAATTGAAATTAGTATTCGTGAAGGGCAATCTGAAAATGTTTCTATTAGTTCTTTTGATTGGCTGATTTGGCTTTCCGAAACTGATATTCCAAAATTAGATTCTGGCAAGTTACTATCATATTCAAGTAAGCTATCTAATCAATTAGTCGAACAAGTCTCTGCAAATCGTTGGACGATCAGCAAACGCTTAACTGTCGATGTCGCTCTTCAAGAAAACCTTACCATACAACTTGCCGGCCTACTCACTAATGAGCAAGAAAAGTGGAATAGCATCGCCCATCAAGACAGACGGATTCTTCCGGATAGTATTCTTTTTAGTGGAACTGAAATGAATACTACGAATGGAGAATTGAAATCTGTTCATGCCATTAACAAATATATTTTGCTATTGCTTTTGATCACATTAGTGATTGAACGAATAGTCTCCTATCAACGGAATCAATGAGTAATAACGAGACTAAACATAGAATCAAGCGTTTAAGAAATCGATATTTAGGTGTTCGATCGTTAGAAGTACTACTTTTTGTAACGGCTTCGGTATTCTTATCGTTGGGATTCTTATATCTATTGAATTCACCTTTATCTTTTAAAATTGTATTCTCAATTGTTGCCGGACTAGTTGTCTTAATCGAAAGGGCCTTTCGATACAAACTCCTTCATTTAACCGATGAGATTCTTATTCGGCATCTAAACTCCCATTACCCCATATTGGAACAAAGCGCAGATTTGCTTTTGCAAGATTCTGATTCCTTATCCGGTCTACAAACAATCCAACAACAGAGGACATCAAGACACTTTGATTCCTTGTATCCGGAAATAAAAATTCCTAACCTATTGCCGCAGTCTGTTGGGGTATTGTCGATTTGTGTGACAGTCTATTTTGTATTGACTGCATTTGCATCTCCTGTTGATTGGTCCGCTAAAGAACCTCTTACAAATCTTGATCTTGCCTTGGACAATCAAAACAGAAATTCCACTACCATGGACTTTCTATCCATTACCATTACTCCCCCTTCTTATACGGGTTTAAAATCATTTGTGTCCTCTTCACCTGATTTGAAAATGCCTGAGGGAAGCGAGGCGACTTGGTCAATTAAATTTTCATCGGAGATGGAGCAACCTCAAATCTTGTTTTCAAACAAAGATTCCATCAAACTTATTCAAACAAAGGAAGGATACTCCCAACTTGCTATCTTAAAAGAATCAGGATTTTATCAAATTCAATGGAAGCATGATCAAAAATTAGTTCGATCAGACTATTTCAAAATAGAAATCATCAAGGATGAATTACCGAAAGTAGCGATCGACAATCTCAATCAGTTTACACAGTTTTCTTTGACTGATCTGTTGAAAGTGAAAGTTCAAGCTACACTACAAGATGATTACGGGCTAACCGGTTCTACCATTGTTGCCACCGTAAGTAAGGGAAGTGGTGAGTCTGTTAAATTTCGGGAAGAGAAGTTACGATTTGAAACCCCAAAAACCATTGCAGGCAAAAAAGTGAACGCTTCGGTATCGCTCGATTTACTGAAATTAGGAATGGAGGCTGGGGATGAATTGTATTTTTACGTAGAGACGTTAGACAATAAAGTCCCAACACCCAATTATAACCGAACAGAAACATTCTTTGTCGCAATAAAAGATACGGTTAAACAAGTGGCCGTTGAGGATGAAGGGTTAGGAGTAGACCTAATGCCGGAATACTTCCGAAGTCAACGACAAATCATTATCGATACTGAAAAATTATTGAGAGAGAAAAAAAGGATAGCGCTACAGCAATTCAAGTCTACCAGTAATGAACTAGGCTATGATCAGAAAGTGCTGCGTCTGCGCTATGGCCAATTTCTTGGGGAGGAATTTGAAGGGCAGATCGGTAAAGCTTCCGTGCAGGAGGATATTGATGACCATGAAAGCACCATTGAGAAATTTGGTCACGCACACGATAAAGAAAACGAACACAATTTGGTGTCCGACAAAAAAGCTGAACCAACCGCACACCAACATGCTGACGAGCTAAAAGATCCAGATGCAAAAGAGAATCCCTTGGAGGCTTTTGCGCACAACCACGATGATGGCGAAGAGGCTACTTTCTTTGTTCAATCCGTGAGAGCCAAACTAAAGGCTGCACTAACAGTGATGTGGGATGCAGAACTCTACTTGCGGTTATATGAACCGGAAAAATCACTGCCCTACCAATATACCGCATTGAAGTTGCTAAAAGAGATTAGTAATGACTCACGCATTTATGTGCATCGTACAGGCTTTGATCCACCTCCACTCAAAGAAGAGAAAAGACTAACGGGAGATCTAAATGAAGTGCGTAATTCATCTGCTCAAACAGAGCAATCAAGCAAGGCATTATTTCCTGAAATTAGAAAAGCACTTGTTTTATTAGATGACTTGATAGATCAAGATGTTTCAACGTTGTCACAAAAAGATAAAAATCAACTCCGGTTGGCCGGGCAAGAACTGGCTTCTGTAATCATGGAAACTCCCGGAAAATTTTTGGAGGGGTTGACTTTGTTGAAAAAGATCGAAGATACCGAGATGAACAAATCGGATATTCAATTGAGTTTGCGCTCTATTCAAAAGATCTTTTGGAAAATACTCCCGTTACAATCTGTTTCGCCTACAAAAGCAAATGCATCTGTACACGAACTCGATCAGCAGTTTCTAAAAAATCTTATGGAAATTAAGCATGATTGATAGCAGCGTCAGCATACATCCCATTTTCCCGATGTGGGCAACTATTATTGCTGGGATATTTCTTTTGGGTTTTCTCATCTGGAAGGAAGTAAATCGTAAGTCGAAATTTCTCAGATGGCGTATCCTGGCATCGATTATTTTATTACTTTCTATTGCCGGACTGGTCCTACAACCATCTCTTCAAAGAGATATAAGCTCACATGGTGTAGTGCTACTTACACCTCATTATAAAAAGGAAATTGCAGACAGTCTTCATAAAGCCAATGATCAGCTCACGTATTTAAGAACATCCGATGCAATGAGTTATACAAAGGCAGCAGAAATCTCCGCGTTATCTGAACTGGCTAAATCGGATATCAGATTCGTTTTAGGAGATGGCTTGCCTTACTATGGAATAGAAGAAGGTATGAGCTTTCAATACTTTAAAGCTGAACTTCCAACTGGGATTATACAATTAGTAATTCCCCCTATTTTCAAAGTTAATCAGGCAAACCACATCAGTGGCGTGTTTAATGCAAAAAGTAAATCTAAAATCAAATTGATCAGTCCGGGAGGCGTAGAAGATTCGGTTGAGTATTCTACAAATGGAATTCACAACTTTACTCTGTCCTTCAAACCTCCACAGCCTGGTTTATTTGTCTACACCATTGATGTTCAGGACGGCAACGAGGTGGTTTCGCAAAAACTTCCTGTAGAAGTAGCTCCCTTTAAAAAGTTGAATATTCTATTCATCCAAAACTATCCTACAGCCGAAGTAAAATACCTGAAGAATTTTTTGATCGAACAAGGGCATGGATTAGTTTCAAGATTGCAGGTTTCAAAAAATAGGTATCGATATGAATATGCTAATCACGATCAACTACGCATAGACCGACTCGCACCTGACTTACTCAACTCATTTGATCTCCTCGTTACTGATAATGAAACTCGGGAATCATTCAATAGCGCAACTAAAAAGATTCTTGAAGAGTCTGTCCAACATGGATTGGGAGTCATCCAACTCATTAATTCAGTCAACAAAAGCAATACAAATGAATTTCTTTCGATACCATTGAAAGACTTTCCGAAGGATACCGTTCATCTTCAATTGGATAATGTGTACTTTACATTATCAACTTTGCCAGTGACGATCAATGGCAGTAACACCAGCATCCTAAAAACAAAAGATAGAGTTCTGTCAGGCTTTCTAGAGAAGGGAGCAGGAAAGTTAGGCTTCCAGTTTCTTCAGGAAACTTATAGACTTATTTTGCAAGGCAAGCAAATTGAGTACGCGCTGATTTGGTCACCACTCTTAGAGGGTGCGTCACGCTTTAAAAATCAACCTTCGAAAATTCAATTAGAAAACGTCTTCCCCATTTATCCTGATGAACCTATCCATCTAAACCTAATCTCTACAAAAG
>JABFSY010000088.1 GCA_013140395.1 Cyclobacteriaceae bacterium | reverse complement strand
ACCCATTCCGGTGATTCTTACTGTTCAAGCGTTGAACGGATTGATCCTTCCCTTGATCACCGGATTCTTAATCTTAATTGTTAATGACAGAAACTTAATGTCTGAAAATGCACGACATGCCGGCTGGTATAATATTATTTTGTTGTTGATTCTGGGAAGTGTTTTACTTATTGTGTTAAACAACATAGATAAGACAGTTGTCACTGCCTTCGGATTGTCGTCCAATCATTTTAGTTTAGTGGCAGCCGTTTCAGTGTTAACCACAGGATATGTTGGCTTTCTTCTATATCGAAAATGATTATTTGATTGAAGGCCTTTTCATGATGGAGACTAAGCTCACCATCGAAACCAAAACCCAAACGGCTTCCAGAATAATAAAGGGGGTGTAATTAATCATCCATGACGCAAGGCCTGCCAACAAGGCACCGATTAAGTTCATGGATACATAAGACACACTATCTTGCGCTATCCTCTTTAATAGATTTAACAGAAAGGCAACCAATAGGATACTGACTCCTACAGAGCCAATCCAATCTGCTAATGTCATTTTACTTGGATGTTTGTGTTTTCTATTCGACTCAATTCCTTCAATTCATTTTTCCTGTAAAAGTCCTCCAGATCTTCCAGTTGAATTTTTCCATTCGGGGCATAATTGATATAATCTGAAAAAAGAATCCCATTCACTTTTCTAGAGTTATACGCCTTTCGCAAGCGATAACCTATACCGTCAGTCTCCGCATAGGAATAAGCCAGAAAGCCAATCGTATAGTCAGAGGTATTGATCCAGTAGATAAATCGATCGTCATGGTCTTCGCCACCGCCTTCTTTGTTAAAGGTGATTTCTATTTTGTAATAGGATTTGTTGTCAATGGTTGTTTCGCCCAAGAATTTTTTATTAACAGATGCATCATTCAACCCGTATGGTAACAGTGCAAAATAAAGAACTGAGTTTACAGAAGAGGTGTACTTCACGGCCATTGAATCGGGCACTGTAGTCAGCGTGTCGTTCACGAATCTTTTAAACCCATCATTGGATACGACATCATGAATGGTTTGAGTAGAGTCTTTCTCATTTTTGAAAATACGTTCATATGAAAACTTTCCGCCCTCACGGTTGCTTATATAGTGCCGCCCTCTGAAATCAAATTCGATGGTGGTATGTAAATATTTATCACCACCGGATGCAGCAATGGTCTTGTCAATAATGGACTGAGGATTGTTTTCGGAGCAACTTTGAAGAAGCAGAACAAAAACGTAAAAGATAAATGCTGTAAACTTTCTCATAACCTATTAAGCTCAAATTATTTTCGCCAGCGCACTAATATACCGCTCCGGCAATTCACCTTTCGCAGCCGTTTGATAATCGTTGTAGCTGCACGGCACCATGGTGTTGCGTAGGTAACGGGCGCCCGGTTTGTGTTGTGAAATTTCCATCCACCATTTCTCCGTCACTTTGCTTTTGTAAAACGTAATGGTTTCCGGTTCTGTCTGCATGGAGACAACATATTTCAAAAAATCATTACTCTTAAAACTATGTTCTCCTTTGCGATGGTAAAAACCTTCGATAAAATACCAGATCATGGTAGCAATTACTGATGCTGTTTTTTTTCTTGCGTCATCCACATCGGGATTATATTCATAGAACCCCACAGAACTCAGTTTTTCATTCATGCCTGCATACCAGCATAGCTGGCAAGCTTCTTCTCCGGTCAGTCCGAATGGTTGTGCGTTGGCATTGCCCGGAGCATCGGAAGATTTGATGGCGGTAGTATCGAAAGAAAGAAGATCAGCATTGCGGATGGACGGCTCCATTTCAGCGAGGTTTGTTCGCATTTGCCCAATGCGAAAGGCTTCAAAATATAATTTCTCTAAAATGGCAGTTGATAGAGGATCGATCAAATAAGTTTGATGAGCCAGATGAGTGTAGCTCAACAAGTAGTTGGGCTCGTGCAATAGAATTTTATGAATGTGTTGGCGAGAAGGCGGGATTTCCTTTCCGTCTTCCAGATCTAAAAAGGCATCGATATTTACCAGGCTAATTAGTTTCTCCATGTCCTCGTAGCCTAGATATTGGCCATAATCCAGATCGTGTGTGCCGCCCAGAATGATGGGGAGTACATTGTTTTCCAGAAGCATTCTGCACACTTCACTGATCCGCGTATAGGTTTCGTCTAAATCAATTCCCGTATTTAGATTTCCCAAATCAACGATGCGATATTTGCCCGTGCCTTTTTTCAGCTGATACAGTTTCTTCCTTATTTCATCGGGGCCTTTAGCTGCGCCCATATTGCTCCAAGTGCCTCGCTCTTCCTTCACGCCAAAGATCGCCAGTTGCATGCCTTTAAAGTCGGGCATCTTTTCCGTATAGGCTTTTATGTTTTTGTAAAACGAGTTGTTCGGATAGGTCTCGTTGTAGATGGATTCGGGAACAGGTGAGAAGAGAATGGTGAGATCCATAGTAATTTAGTTAAACGAAATTAAGCAAAAAGCCCCTGAACTAATGCAGGGGCTTTTTTTGAAATGGATGGAGCGGAATTCTATCCCCCAAAATCATCAAATCTTACGTTCTCTTTTGGGATTCCCATATCGTCAAGCATTTTAAGAACAGCTGCGTTCATGAGTGGAGGGCCACACAAATAATACTCGACATCTTCTGGCGCAGGATGATTGGCCAAATAGTTATCGAACAACGATTTGTGAATGAAACCAGTATAACCATCACTCTCACGATCCTCTAAACTCTTGCTTACTTTCCAATTGTCTTCGGGCAGGGGCTCAGAAAGCGCAATATGAAAACGGAAATTAGGGAACTTCTTTTCAATCTCACGGAAGTGTTCGGTGTAGAACAATTCTTTCTTTGATCGGCCACCATACCAATAGGAAACTTTGCGGTTCGTTTTCTCTGTATGAAAGAGGTGGAAAATCTGAGCCCGTAGTGGCGCCATACCAGCACCGCCACCGATGTACACCATTTCCCTTTGCGTCTTATTAATATGGAACTCTCCGTAAGGGCCAGAGATGGTAACTTTATCTCCAGGCTTGCGAGAGAACACATAAGAGGAACAAATGCCAGGATTTACATCCATCCATTTGTTGTTTGCCCGATCCCAAGGTGGTGTGGCAATTCGAATATTCAACATTACAATATTACCTTCCGCAGGGTGGTTCGCCATCGAGTAAGCGCGGAAAATGGGCTCTTCGTTTTTCATTTTCAGATCCCACAACTTGAACTTGTCCCAATCGCCTTTAAATACATCAGGATTGCTGTGACCTAATTCCGGATGAGGCTTGATATCCATTGTTTTGAAATCTACCTTTAGAGAAGGAACATCAATTTGGATATAACCGCCTGCTTCAAATTTCAATGTTTCCCCGGGAGGAAGTTTCACCACGAACTCTTTAATAAAGGTGGAAACGTTATAATTTGATACCACTTCGCACTCCCATTTCTTAATTCCAAAAATTTCATCCGGAATACGAATATTTAGGTCTTGCTTCACCTTAACCTGGCAGCCAAGCCGTACATGATCTTTCTGCTCAGCGCGTGTCAGATGGCCTACTTCGGTTGGCAATACATCGCCACCACCGGTTTCCACCACGCATTTGCACATAGCACAGGTGCCACCTCCACCACAGGCAGAGGGTAAAAATATCTTTTCATTCGCCAGGGTTGTTAACAGAGAGCTGCCTGCCGATACGGTGATCGTTTTCTCTCCATTAATCAAAATTTTCACTGGCCCTGACTGCACTAAATGCTTTTGAGCAAATATTAAAAGGGCTACCAGTAGAAGAATAATGGCCGTAAATGCAACAATGGAAGTAATCGCTAACATAGATTGGAATTAAAGACTACAAATATAGGAATCGGGGGTAAAAACTATCAATTCCCCGCTTTAAAAATACCTGCCAGAAAAGGAAAAGGCAGCTGGTAGCTGCCTTGTTAATCAATTTGTATAACTTTTTGAAAAAGAATGCCTTGGCTTGCTAAACGTTTAATGCAAAGCTTGCTACTTTCTGTTCAGTGGCCACTAAACTCAGTTGAGGCGCTATTATCACACTTATATCGTCCCTTTTCGAAAGCGATTGAAGCGTTTCAAGGGTGATTGAACCAGTCATATATTGATGGCCGTTTCCTTGGTAGCCTCCTTTAAATGTCTCAAAATCTGTAGGGGAAATGGCTGACTTTTCGTGAAAGCTGATCACTACGTCTACCTTGGCGTTGTTAGTGAAGGAAAAACCCTCGCCTTGTGTAAATTTCTTGTATTCGTAGCGGTAGTCAAACGTCAGGGCTGAGATGTCAGAAAGCACAGCTGAGCCAGTGGGATAACCTCCGGCCCCTTTTCCAATAAATACTTGCTTCTCGGCAAACGCCCCCTCCACTAACACCGCATTGTACTCATTGCGAACGGAAGCGAGCATATGATCGGCAGGAATGAATTGGGGCGCAACAAAACCAACAATCTGACCCTCGAGCTTGTAAGCACGGGCCACCAATTTGATCGTTAGGTTGTTTTCCTTGGCATACTTTAAGTCTACTGCAGAAATTTTGTCAATTCCCACATTGATAATATTTTCTGGCTTGACAAAAACACCAAAGGTATGTGCGATAGCGATCGTCAATTTGAATTTTGGATCAAATCCCTTCACATCCAGAGAAGGATCGCTTTCAGCAAAACCAAGTTCTTGGGCGGCCTTCAATGCTTCGGCATAGCTTTTCTTTTCTTCAAAAACTTTCGTTAGAATATAATTGGTGGAGCCGTTGAAAATACCTTCGATGCTAGTGATCAAATCGTTGTCGTAGTACTCTTCTAAATTTCTTAATATGGGTATGCTACCGCAGACGGAGCCTTCATATAGTACAGATCGATTGTGTTTCCTTTGCAGCTCATAAATCTCCCCAAGATTTTCAGCCAGCATGCGTTTATTGGCGGTCACCACATGTTTTCCGTTTTCTAACGCGGATTTTACGATGGCAAATGCAGCGGCTGCATCATCAATCAACTCAACCACAATATCGATGTCACTATCGAAAAGAATGTCATTTTTGTCGAACGTGAAAATGGCGCTATCAAGGTCGCGTTGTTTATTTTTATTTTTCACGCAGATCCTTTTAATCTCGGCCTTTACGCCATGTGTTTCATTGAGTACATGGTAGAGACCGTGGCCGACTACCCCAAAACCAAACAAGCCGATTTTTAATTTTTTCTTCATTTTTTCGCTTCTTAAAATATTTTTTCAAAAAATTTGATATTGATCAAACAACATCACTGATTAAATTCTTCCAACGATTTGAAATCATAGGTAGCGTCTGCCGTTGCTGTTTCTTGGTTCGTTCCTTCTGACTTCAAAAACCTCCCTACTATTTTCTTGAATTGATGAAACTCCACTAAAAAACCATCATGCCCATACAACGAAGTGAGCCCTTCGAATGCTGCACCCGGGATGGCCTCTGCCAAAAACCTTTGTTCATGAAAGGGGTAAAGCAGGTCATTCTCAATACCCACCACCAACGTTTTAGCTTTGATTTTTTTCAAGGCTTGTTGCGCACTGCCTCTAGCTCTTCCTACATGGTGACTATCCATCGCCTTTGAAAGTACCCAATACGTAAACGCATTAAAACGACTAGCTAATTTTTGCCCTTGGTATTTTTGATACGAAGCGGCCCTATAGCCATCTATTTTCTCGGTGCCTTTTTCGGCTTGAGTCGATTGATAGGTTTCATAGGTTCGGTACGAAATCATCCCCATTGCTCGGGCTGCTTTCATTCCTTCAATGCCTGCTCGTGCATCGTTCTCTTTCCAAGTGGGATCCGCTTCGATCGCCATCCGTTGCGCTTCATTGAAGGCAATTCCCCACGGAGAATGCTGCGCGTTGCAGGCAATAGCGATGAGGTGATCGAACACGGATGGTTGTGAGATTGCCCACTCCAACGTTTGCTGGCCACCCAGTGATCCACCGATTAAAGTGTGTACTTTGTTAATTCCCAAACCTTTTCGAAGCAGATCAAACGCTTGTATGATGTCTCTATTGGTGACAAGCGGTGAGTCATGAAAATAACTTTTCCCCGTTAGGGGATTAGTCGACAACGGACCTGTTGAACCATAACATC
>JABFSY010000383.1 GCA_013140395.1 Cyclobacteriaceae bacterium | reverse complement strand
TTGTTGGACAATGCACTTAAATACAGTAATGATAATCCTATTATAAAAATTGGCCTGATCGAGACGGGAAGAGAAATAAAACTTGTGGTGGAAGATAATGGGATTGGCATTTCTTCAGAATACAAGAAGCGAGTATTTGAGAAATTCTTTCGAGTTCCAGCTGGAGACGTCCATACGAATAAAGGTTATGGGCTAGGGCTAAGCTACGTGGACAGTGTAGTGAAAGCGCATAAAGCAACAATAGAACTGGAGAGCGTAGTTGGAAAGGGGAGTACATTTATTATTAAGTTTAAAAAGTAGTCAGAAGTCGGAAAGTCCGAGAGCTTTCCGACTTTCTGAATTTACAAACTACAAATGGCAAAAACCAAAATACTCTATGTTGAAGACGAGCCTTTTCTAGGGAAGATCGTAAAAGAGAGTTTGGAGAGTCGTCAGTTTGAAGTAAACATGGTGACGGATGGTAAAGAAGTGATGGCTGTATTTGCCAATTCAAAACCAGACATTGTTGTGCTGGATGTAATGTTGCCTCATAAAGATGGGTACACGCTTGCGAAGGAAATCAGACAACTCAATGCAACAATTCCTATCATATTTGTTACGGCCAAAACGCTAACAGATGATTTGATCAAAGGCTTTGAGGTGGGTGGAAATGATTATTTGCGAAAGCCATTTAGTATGGAAGAGCTAATTGTTCGCATTAACAATCTGCTCCAACTCACACAAAAACAAACGAACGCGCCAAAAGAGGATATTATGATTGGCAAGTTTGAATTTGCACCTCAACGCTATGAGCTTCGCAAGGATGGAAACATACGCAAGCTCTCCCATCGTGAAGCCATGTTGCTTCAGATTCTAGCTGAAAATCAGAACAGCAACATTGATCGTAAAACTATTTTGATGCGGGTATGGGGCGATGATTCTTTTTTTAACTCTAGAAACCTGGATGTCTATATTACGAAGCTTCGTGAGTTTTTGAGAGAAGATTCAACCATCGAAATCATAACTATTAAAGGAGTTGGGTATCGATTTGTGGTAGGCTGAACTTACGTTTAAAGTTGGTAGATTTGATATTAAACCTTTCGGCAATGACCAACTGGAAAATCAAACTTTCGCTCTTTCTCAATTACTTCGTTTTTGCAATTCTTCTAAATAGTGTAGGTACGGTCATTCTACAAGTTCAGGGGAATTATGGAGTTTCGGAGTCGTCTGCTAGTGTTTTGGAAGCATTCAAAGATTTGAGCATAGCAGCTGTTTCTTTTTTGGTTGCTTCTTACATCACCCGAATTGGCTATAAGAACTCCATGTTGGTTGCACTTGGGTTGGTCGGAGTCGCCTGCTTGGTCATGCCATCACTCAGTAGTTTTGCGATGACTAAAGTTTTATTTGCTGCAACTGGCACCTCGTTCGCGTTGATCAAAGTATCCGTTTACGCAACTATCGGCATAATCACCCATGATAAAAAGGAACATGCCAGCTTCATGAACTTTATCGAATCCTTTTTTATGGTGGGTATCCTTACCGGTTATTTTATATTCAGTGCTTTTGTTGATGATAAAAATCTGCAGTCCACTGAATGGCTTAAAGTTTATTATTTACTTGCCGGAATAGTTCTTGTTGCCTTTCTTCTTTTGCTGGCCTCTCCACTTGATGAATCTTCAGTAACGAGTAACGAAGCAAAACCTTTTTTGGAAGATTTTGGTGACATGATAAAATTAGCCGTCACACCTCTGGTGTTAGTTTTTATCATGAGTGCATTCACCTATGTATTGATTGAGCAGAGCATTATGAGTTGGTTGCCGACTTTTAATAGCAAAGTACTGAATCTGCCCACTACGTTGAGCATTCAGATGGCAAGTATATTGGCGGCCTCAACAGCCTTGGGCCGATTTGGTGCCGGATTTGCGCTGCGAAAAATTCATTGGTTTTTAGTGTTGATTGTTTGCCTGTTTGCAGCTGCGGCTTTGGTGCTGGTCGCAATTCCATTGGCTCAGAACACCGCTGGAACACCGGTAACCGGTTGGGGCAACGCGCCATTGGGTGCTTTTGTGTTTCCGTTGATTGGATTGTTGCTTGCGCCTATTTATCCGGCCATCAACTCTGTTATATTGAGCACCTTGCCTGCGCGACAACATGGCCCCATGTCAGGATTGATTGTTATCTTTTCTGCCTTGGGTGGTACCACCGGCTCAATCATCACCGGCAATATATTTGAAGCCTATGGAGGGCAGACCGCATTCTACTTTTCGTTGGTGCCGATAGGAATATTAACTGTTTGTTTATTCTTCTTTAATAGAATTCAGAAAAAGTCTGAAGCAAAAATTGAGTTTGTTTCCAAAGGTGGACATTAACTAAAAGGCAAAAACGTTTATGGAAGTCTTTCAGCTAGGTGAACTCTTTGAAGAAGTACAGATGAATAACCTTTTGGGAGATGGCAAAACATTTCCTGATTGCCTCCCAACAAAGCCATTGGAAGAAATCAATGCCGACTATCTGCAAAAAAGGAAATCAACTGATTTTGATCTTAGTAAATTTGTTTCTGAAAATTTCGAATTGCCTAAAGCCGATTCAACTAGTTATAAAAGTGATTCCAAAAAATCTGCGGAACAACACATCATTTCATTATGGCAGGTGTTAACCAGGCAACCGGATGAAGAGGGAGGATCATTGATCGCGCTACCTCACCCGTACATCGTACCGGGCGGTCGCTTTCGCGAGATCTATTATTGGGATAGCTACTTTACTATGCTGGGGCTTGCGGCATGCAACAAAATCGACATGATTGAGAATATGGTCAGTAATTTTTCATATCTCATCGAAAAAATCGGATACATCCCGAACGGCAATCGCACCTATTTCTTGGGTCGCTCACAACCTCCTTTTTTTTCGTTGATGGTAGAGCTGCTAGAGGATAACAGAAAATCTGATTTGGCGGAGAACCAATTGTATCCAATTGCCAAATATCTTCCTTCACTAGAAAAAGAGTATCGGTTCTGGATGAACGGTTCTGACAAACTTTCTGCTGCTCATTCAATTGATCATCGAGTAGTTCGCATGCCTGATGGGTCAATTCTCAACAGATACTGGGATGAATTCAATACACCACGCCCAGAAGCTTACAAAGAAGATGTTGAGTTGTCACATCAATCCAACCAACCACATGAGGTTCTGTTTCGCCACTTAAGAGCTGCTGCGGAATCTGGATGGGATTTCAGTAGCAGATGGTTCAAAGATGTAAACACGTTTGCGAGCATTCATACGACAGACCTAATTCCTGTAGATCTAAACTGTTTGCTTTATCACTTAGAAGTGACTTTATCGGAAGGGTATGTACTTTCAGGTAATGGACTCCAATCGACTAAGTATCTGAAGCTTGCTCATCAAAGAAAAGCAGCTATCCAAAAGTATTGTTGGAGTGAAGATCGGAAGTTCTTTTTCGACTATGACTTTATCGAGCAAAAACAGACGGAGCATTTAACACTAGCCGCTGTGTTTCCGTTATTTTTTGAGATCGCTACACCCGACCAAGCCTTGAGTGTAGAAAAAATTCTTAAAGAAAAATTCTTAAAGGCAGGCGGCATGACTACAACACTTAGCCATAGCGGTCAGCAATGGGATGCACCCAACGGCTGGGCTCCATTACAATGGATTGTTTATAAAGGGTTGCTTAACTATGGATTCAATGACCTAGCACACTTGTTGAAAACCAATTGGATAACGACTAATCGAAAAGTATATAGCCAAACCGGGAAGATGACGGAGAAGTATGACGTTTGGAGTGATAACGGACAGGCCAGCGGTGGCGAGTATCCCAACCAAGATGGATTTGGTTGGACCAACGGAGTTTTTTTGGCCATGTTGGCAGAGTGATTTTAGCCTAGAATCCCCTTTCTAAACTCAGCGTATTTGTTCAGCACATCCTCTGGTTTTTCCAATTGAGGATAGTGACCACAACCAGCTAGTTCAGCCACATCTGCTTGAGGAATCAGTTCGCGGTAGCGTTCTACCATGTGCTTCCCCGACACCGGTTCCTCAAGTCCATCTATAAGACGAATCGGGCAATTTGCTTTTTGCAAAGCACCTACCCACCGCGATCGATTTTCTCTGCGCTCAATAATGTATTTTATCAACCGGTGCATGATCTTTGTTCCACTTTTGTAGGTAATCAATGAATACAATTCGCGCATTTCATCTACCGTAGGCCTTGTCGCAACAGGGAAGAGGATAGAGAAGGAAGCAACAAATCGTTTTGAGGTAGAGAGCCGCGCAACGATAAAACCAATTCTAATCAACAATAATTTTTGCATGACAGTAGCACGATGCGTTTCTGGGAATAGCCCACCATTTAGAAGGCAGACGGAAAGAATGCGATGTTCGCTGCGATCAAGTTGCCTCGCTAGTAATTCTTGAGCGACAGTGTCGCCCACATCATGTGAAAGCAAGTGATAGGTGCCTATTTTTAAGTGAGCAAGCAAGTGCTCTAGCAACGTAGCTTGGTCATCTATAGAATAGGTGTAGTTATGCGGCTTGTCAGAAAATCCATATCCAATAAAATCAAGAGCAATCAATTGATAGGAATTTCGCAGTGAATCCCACAGCCGGTGCCAATCCCAGGAAGATGTTGGAAATCCGTGCAGTAGTATAAGCGGCTGCCCATTGCTTTCAATGCGATAGAAAATCCGATGCCCGCGGTATAAAAACCAAGTTCCCGTTTCAAGCCATTGGTGAGACGTGTATGGCAATCTATTTTATCTTAAATGGAAGTGAAATTTCGATCTTCTCCCAATACACGACAATCTCTCCTTCTCTATCTGTTTCTTTTTCAATGAGGTAGCGAAGGCGCTCCTGATTCTTGTTTTCGATTTCAGGGGTGGCTGTTATTCTTACCACGTCTTGTTTCTCATCGTACTGATCGGTGAGGTGTTGTCGCCAGTTTTTATTTAGAATGATTGTCCAATCTTTTTTTGTAGGTATAGTAAAGAACGCATACTTACCGGCAGCAATCGTTTTTCCATCGATCAGTAAGTCGTGACTAAACTCAATACTGGTGGCCGAGTGTGCACCGGTTACCCATACTTTATCCAAGGGAACCAGTCCACCCCAAATGATTCTTCCACGCACAGCAGGTGAGTAGTAAAGTATCTTTATGGTTGCGTCTCCAATTTTTTCAGAGGCCTCTGCCTGCAGGCTTCCCTTTAGAGAGTCAGGTTGAGATTGCTCTAGTATGATGGTGTATTCTTTTTTGGATGGTTTTTGTTGTGCGGTTGAATCTGCAAGTTGGCCATCGGCCGACTTTTTAGAAGTGCAGGCACATAAAACAATAAATTGAAAACAAAACGCTAGGTACTTCATCGGTTAATTTTCGTGAAACCAAAATTAACCAAAACTTTGAGTTCCTATCGCTGGATGAGTATTTTTTGGATCCGAGTGTTGTCATTCACTTTCAGGAAGTACATCCCTACGGGTAGCGTACCTATGTAAAGAGCTGTCGACTGATTCCTTCTCTCAGAAATCATACTCCACTTTCTTCCGACTACATCTTGAAGCGTAACCCCTGATACATCGTTTTGCTGCAGGTAAAGCCAATCAGTGGCGGGGTTAGGATACGCAATAGCACTGTCAATTAAATTCTCTATTGAGAGTATCAGCGAAAATGTAGCGGTTAAGGTGATACTCGTTGACGGTGTAGGAATTGTTTGTTGTGCAGTGCCTCCATTTGACCAAGAGCTGAACTCATATTCTTGGTTGCCAATTCGCTGAGGCGAAATGACTCCAATTGTTCGAAGTATCCCCTGTACACTTCGTATATCTGTTGGCGTGGAAAATGGTTGGCCATCTAAAGTCAATTGCAAGTCGGGCGGAATTGTCTTGAAAGTGAAAGTTGATTTGCGCGGAAACACATCCACCGAATCTTTTCCTTCTAGACCTTGAGAGTCTTTTACAGTAAGAATAATCCGATACCAAACATTGTCGGATGTTTCGCCTTGATTGGGCACATTATATGTTCCTTGTTTTACGCCTGCCAACGCGGGTTCGTCATGACTGTGGGTGTCATGATGGAAATTGATTTGCCAACTAAATGCACTCGCTGACAAATCTCCTTGCTCCGGGTCGGTGCCCTGC
>JABFSY010000132.1 GCA_013140395.1 Cyclobacteriaceae bacterium | reverse complement strand
TTGAAAAAGCTGATATTGTTTTGTTGGGAAGGAAAAACGAGCCCTGCTGACAAAGGGCAACAGTAGGCCTATTACTATTATCTATTGTTTCAAGCAGATTTGCACAATCCACATTAGCCTCACTATACCCCCGGGGAAATCGCTTTTAAAAATATTCCTGCTTTTTCGTGCCATGGTAACCTACCTCTTTAACACAATTTTCTGCGTGGCACGATTAAATTCTCACCATTTTACCACGGGCTGAAGCCTGTGGCTACTAATGTACCGCTCCTACGGAGCTGCTATTTCTTAAAAGCGATTTCCCTGTCACCATACCCGCACACGATTGCGAATTCATTTTTTTTTACTAATCTTGTTTACTTGGAAAAATGGAACTCCCGCAAAATATAAGTTTTAAGGCGAAAGAATATGAGATGTTAAATCTCCTTAGGCAGGGGGATAAAAATGCTTTTGAAGAGATTTTCAAGGCTTATTGGAAAGAAATGTACAAACAGGCCTATTCAAAACTGCGCAACAAAGAAGCCGCAGAGGAAATAGTCCAAGACATTTTCACCTCACTTTGGGTGAAGCGGGAAGAACTACTGATCACCAACCTCCAATACTATTTGAGTGCGTCTGTCAAAAATAAAGTATTGAATTACGTGCGGTCACAAATTGTCCATGAAAAATATTGGGATTATTACAAAAAATATTTGGTAGGCCCGAATGACGTTACTGAAGAAATAATCTATTATAATGACTTAAAAGAGGCGGTAGAAAAGGGGACTTCCTTTTTATCTAAAAAGGGAAAGACTATTTTTCAACTTAATCGCATAGATGGGTATTCCGTTCCCGAAATAGCCAAACAGCTTAATCTTTCTGAAAAAACAATAGAATATCACATCGCGCGAGCGCTCAAAGAGCTTCGCGTCCACCTAAGGGATTATCTTGTCCCAATTTTAATCTTGGTCTACACTACAGGTCTCTAAATTCACAAAATAGCAGTTAGGCTTTTTGAGAACCCCTTGGATTCTAAGAACCTCGTTCAGAAAATAATTGCAGGTAGACTTTAGGGGAATGCCTTGCATGCGTGTCTTACTATTGTATTAGCCTAATAATGTGATGCCTAAATCTAGGGAAGAGTTCGATAGTCTGTTGGAAAAGTACTTGAAGCGTCAATGCACAGTAGATGAGCAGAAGATGATGGTTCAATGGTATGAAGCCATTGGCACAGGGGCAATAGATTTTGAAGTTAATGATGAGGTAGAAATGAAACTGTGGAAAGCTATTGAAAAGAAGACCCATCTCGATAGTGAGCCCGTTATCAAGCAACTGGTTCAGGCAAAAAGAAAAGTGAGTTACTCTGCTTTGATCGGTGTAGCCGCATCTATCTCCATAATTATTCTTGCTGGAATCTATTTTCTTATTCCGACCTCCTCATCAAAAGGGTTGATTGCACTTGTTCACCCCATTGAGAAAGAAAGTGGCATTGTAATAATAAAAAACACTGACAGTAAAGTAGTTAGGCCTGTTCAATTGGAAGATGGGAGCTTGGTGATTTTACAACCAAACAGTGAAATCCAATATGCACGATCGTTCGCCAATGACCATCGAGAAGTGACGTTAAAGGGTGAAGCATTTTTTGAAATCACCCGAGATGTGAACCACCCCTTTTTAGTACACGCTGAGGGTTTAGTGACCAAAGTTTTGGGGACAAGCTTCAACATTAAGGCGAAGCCTGCCGACAATACGATTGTGGTAGATGTAAAAACGGGCAAAGTAGCTGTCTTTCGAGAAAACAATACGGTACACAAGAAGCAATACTTCCTCACCCCCAATCAACAGGTTGTTTATGACCGAGATGCTGACGTGGTCTTACATCAACTTCAAGAAAACCCTCAAATCATTATTAGCGAAAAGGAGATAAACGAAATGAAATTTGACGAAGCCCCAGCCACTGAGGTCTTTGATGCCTTAATTAAAGCATACGGTGTTGATTTAATTTATGACAAAACGGTCTTTTCAAATTGCTCTCTAACCACTCACTTGTCAAATGAAGGGCTTTATGAAAAACTTCAAATCATTTGCAAGGCACTTGGAGCTACTTACGAGACTAAAGAGACCAAAGTTTTAATACAGGGTAAAGGATGTGAATCAGAACAGTAACAACTTAAATTCAACGTGCCTATGAAAAGATGATACACCCAAAAAGAAGCCGATGACATTGCGAGTGCCACCGGCCCTTCGCCCCGCCAACAAAAGCTGGCGGGACTCTATTTTTGCTCATTAAACAAAAACCATTAAATGTATGACTAAACTCTTATTTTATCAAAAAAGCAGATTGCTTTTCTTTATGAGAATAACCCTTGCAAACATCTTTCTGAGCAGCATGCTAATCACCATTGGGTATGCGGCCGATGTGCACGGCCAGGAGATACTTGACAGAAAGGTTACACTTGACGTTACGAACAAAACGGTTAAGGACGTGCTCCTGGAAATTGAGGCGAAAGCCAATGTGAAATTCACGTACAGGCCTAAACTCGTGAAGGCAAATAAAAAAGTTACCCTTCACGTAACAGAGGCAACCATCAGCCAAGTGCTTAATGAATTGTTCAATGCGGGCATCAGCTATGAAGTGATTGGTGATCAAATTGTTTTGGTTCCCCTTTCAAGCGAAGATGTGAGTGAAGCAACAACTATTGAACTGCAGAATGCAATATTCGTTTTCAGCGTAGCGGGTAAGATTACCGATGAAAATGGAGCAGGTCTTCCAGGAGTGAACATTGTGGAAAAAAACACCTCCAATGGTACTACGTCAGATTCCGATGGCAAGTATGTTATTAATGTAACAGATGGGAATGCCACCCTGGTATTTAGTTTTATCGGGTATGCTACTCAGGAGGTTGCTGTAGGATCACAAACCACTCTAGATGTAAAGATGACACTTGATGTGCAGGCTCTTTCGGAAGTAGTGGTAGTTGGTTATGGTGAACAAAAAAGGAGCGATATAGTAGGCTCTGTAGCCAGCGTAAATGTTGAAAATGCTTTAAAGATACCCACTACAAATATTTCTGAAATGTTGAGAGGTTCAGTTCCAGGAGTCCAAGTTACACTTGGCTCTGCGAGGCCAGGAGGTACTTCTAACATACTCATAAGGGGCGTGCGCTCTATACAAGGTGGTAATTCTCCGCTGGTAATTTTAGATGGTTTCCCTATTGAAAACATCAATGATGTAAACGCAGAAGACATTGCCTCCGTAGAAATTTTAAAAGATGCCTCTGCACAGGCGATTTATGGTGCGAGGGCATCCAATGGGGTTATCTTGATCACGACTAAGAAAGGAAAATCAGGTGGTGTTAAGGTATCGCTTCACTCATTCTATACCACACAAGACTTGGTAAAGAACTTTGATTTATTCACGGCACAAGAGTTTGCACAATACAGAAGGGAAGCTAGAAGAACAAACAACCCAATCAACAATGGTGTTGCCGGGGCTCCTGGTAGTACAGATGCAAAAGGCTACTTTATAAACGATTATGATAATTTCGGAGGGGCTACTTCACCAGAGTACTTGAACTATGCAGCTGGCAACTTTGCCAATTGGGAAAAAGCAGTTTTGCAATCGGCAAACAGTACTAGTCATACGGTTACTCTAAATGGAGGAAACGACAACACAAAGATTTTTTCCAGCTTTGGCTACTTTAAGCAGTCAGGCCTAATCCCAACTTCTGGTTATGAAAGAGGTGCTTTCAGGTTGAACATTGATCAAAAAATTAATGATCGCGCAAACATTTCAGCTAACCTAAATTTACTAACGGATAATCAAGACAGAGAATCTACCAACTTGGACTTTATCACTATATCTCCTTTCACGGGCCCTTATGATTTGAATGGAAACCTAGTGAACAACGTTGCAGGGGCGAATGCATCCAGTAGCACAATCAATCCATTATGGACAATTCGTGAGGCGGATGAAAATTCAAAAACCAATTTATTCAACATCAATGTAGTAGCCAGTTATAAGATATTAAAAAATCTTACCTATAAAATAAACACCCTGGTTAGTCGCAAATTTACGGATGATGGCTCTTATAGATCAAGGCTTCACGTAGAAGGTGTGGCCTCTAATGGGAGGGCTACCGTTGCCAATAGTATCCGCAAAGAATACTTGATTGAGAACATATTAAACTATACCATCAATCTCAATGAAAATCATTCTTTAGATTTTACTGCGGTACAATCGGTAAACGAAATTGCATTTACCAAAACACGGATCAATGGTACGAATTTACCCAACGATATACTTGGTTATGATGGAATTGCGGGTGCTCTCAATTTTACGTCAGACCCTAACGACCCCGCAAGAAGTGAAAATCAGCGCAGACTTTTGTCTTTCATGGGTCGTGCGCGCTATTCTTATAAAGATAAATATTTGCTCACCCTTACGGCAAGGCAAGACGGCTCCTCCGTATTTGCAAAGAATAACAAAACTGCTTTTTTTCCTGCAATAGCTGTTGCCTGGAAGCTTCACCAAGAGGACTTCATCAATCAGATATCTGCCATCAATGAGCTAAAGTTGAGAGCTAGCTATGGCTCGGTAGGCAACCAAGCCATTAACCCATACCAAACCTTGGGCGTAGTTGGAACAAACAATTATATTTTTGGAGGGGTTTTGTATGGTGGGAGTATCCCTGGAAATACATTACCTAACCCTAACCTAAGTTGGGAAACCTCCACCACCTTTGATGTGGGTATTGATTTTGGTCTATTGAAAAATAGGATAACTGGATCCTTGGATTATTACAGCACTAATACCAAAGATTTACTTTTGACGCTACCTGTTTCACCACTTACTGGTTATACACAATCGATCACCAATGGTGGGGAATCAAAAAATAGTGGTTTGGAGTTGGGGATTACAGGGCATATCATTAAAGACAATAACATGAGTTGGTCTGTTACCACTTCGTTCACATCACTTAACAATGAGATTGTAAAGACAGGTTTAGTTGATGCGGAAGGCAAACCGCGTGATGATGTAAACAATAATCGATTTATAGGTTCACCTATCAATGTTATTTACTCTCATGTGTTTGATGGTATTTTCCAAACCGATGATGAAGCTAAGAATTCCCCACAGGGAACTCGAGGAGGCACAGTAACGCCTTGGCAGCCTGTTACTACTCTAACAGCGGGTGCAATCCGTTTGAAAGATGTAAATGGCGATGGCGTGATTACCCTTACTGACCGCGTGATAACCCGCACGGCACCGAATTGGTTTGGATCTGTCTCTACTAATTTAAGATTCAGGAATTTTGATTTCGTTGCTGACTTCTATATAGTTCAGGGAGCAGTAAGAAGTAATGCTTACTTTAACGGGTTTAATGAAGGGGGATATAATACTTCTGTACGGAACGGGATCAAGCGCGATTATTGGACACCAGAGAATCCATCCAATACCAGCCCGCGTCCTAATTTCGCTGCATCTGCTAACAACATTGGTGTATTAGGTATTGATGATGCCTCTTATGTGAGGATGAGAACCCTTTCAATTGGGTACACTATACCAGCTACCATCTTGGCCAAAGCCAAGATGAGCAGCGCCAGAATCTATGCCACGGCTACTAATTTATTGACCATCACTAATTACAAATCTTATAGCCCTGAAAATAATCCCAATGATTTCCCAGATACCAAGGGTTTTACATTTGGTGTGGTCCTTGGTTTTTAACCTTAAAAAAATATCATTATGAATAACTTTAGAAAAATAACGAGTCTAAGAAAGGTCATACTCTTGTTGAGTATAACCACTTTTTTCTCTGCCTGTCAGGATTACTTGGTAGAGAAACCAGCCGCACAGTTTACTGCCGATTTCGTTTATAATACGCAAGCAGGCTTGGAGGCAGGTGTTGTATCGCTATATAATTTGCAACGCGCATTTTATGAAGATGTGTCAGGCAATAACGGATCAAATTGCTTGATCCTAGATGCAAAAGATGATTTAACCATTCCAAGAAACGCAGAGATTGCCAACATAGGTAGGATGTTCCAAGGAACCACTCCTGATAATAGCGGTGTCCTTGGGCATTACTGGAACACGTACTATAAAATCATTGAACGCTCCAATGCATTAATACGATCGGCCG